>NZ_JAGHWR010000104.1:0-1552 GCF_017746155.1 Xanthomonas sp. D-36-1 | reverse complement strand
GTTGATCAGACCTTCCTTAGCTTCAGTACGCTCGGTGGGGGCCGCGAGGTGCGACGATGCTGATATCGCGACAAGCGGCGGTTTTGCGTGGCCGGGGCCGGTCGCGCCGCCGGTCTTGCTGGACTGTAATGGTGTGGCTTTGGCACTCGGTTCACTTTTTTAGCAAAGGATGGCTGATGGGACAGCGAGTTATCGCCGACAACTGGTCGCTGCAGACTGTCAGCGACCTTATGGCGCAGGGAATAGATCCAGATGACAATCCGGGTATTGCACCGCTGACCGACCCAGGGCAGACGCCCAAGGCGATACCGCAGGCCGCCATTGATTTCGAGGCGCTGTTCGATCTGCTGACCGATGTCGTACTGCGCGACCAGATCCTGGTCGATGACCGTTTCCACGATGCCTGGTTTGGGCGCGGAGACGCATTGAGCGAGCTGGCGCTGCGCTCGATCGTAAGGCCCCACGGCTTTCTGCAGAATCCCGAGCGGCTTGAGGAGCCGAGGGCTGCTTTTCTTCGGCGGTTGCTCCTCAACGACGCCATGGTGAAGGAGCAGGCAACCAACGAATCTGCCTGGAAAGAGAACGAGACAACTCCTCACGTCTTCACTTCGCAACTGGTGTGGGGAGGCGCAGGTATGTTGGCCCGGGCGTGGGTCTATGCCAGCCCATACACACCTCATCCGCTCAGGAGGCGATTGTTCCAGCGGGCCGGGCTGTCCCTGCCGTTGCCTCCGATAGCGCTGGGTGAGTTCCAGGCACAGGTCGCCAAGCATCGGGATGCCCTCTATCCGGCATCGGGATCGGACAATGGAGTCGTCGGCGTCCGCGTCATACTCCCTGCCTTGCCGGCATTGGTCCTTCGAGAAGCCCCTCGCTTGGTGACCTGTTCGTAGTGGCTACACAGATGCGTGACCAACTGTCCGAATTGCGCGCTTGGCTCAGCCAATTCCAGGAAGCTGTATCTGCTGGAGAGTTCGAGGCGATCGCCGCCGAACGTAAGCGTCTCGACGGTCTAGGCCGGGAGGTCCAGCGTGCACTCGGCAGGGTGCCGGACGACGCGCCGACACTAAACATTGGATGGGGGTGGTTCAAGCTCAACACGAAGATTGATGTTGGTCGCTGGGTACCTAAGTTCGATCGCGTCCAGACACAGGTAAACAACTTGACGCTTGCGCCGAGCGGCTGCCGGGAGCTCACAAAGCTCCTTGGCTTCTTCGGTCATCAGCGCTCTGCTGTGGGGCTCCGAACAATTGAGTACTTTGGCGCTGGGGCGGCACGCTAGACCGGTCAAGCAAGTTCATGGCAGCTGCCTAAGCGATCGCGTAAGTGAAGCTAGCGAGGCGTCGCACTTGTGTGGTGCACTTTCTATGTGAATTTTGCTTTCGGCTAGGGAAGGTCTGATCAACTCACCGCAGATGCGCGACACTATCGCCTTATGTAGAGGATTCATCCATGCAGCTGACGTTCGGTGACGCTGAGGGCTTGGGCAAGCGTAAGCAGACCCGGCGCGAGATCTTTCTTGCCGAGATGGAGCAGGTTGTTCCGTGGCAGC
>NZ_JAGHWR010000103.1:0-1815 GCF_017746155.1 Xanthomonas sp. D-36-1 | reverse complement strand
CGAGTTGTTCAGGGCGGACTCGGTAACAGACGCAGCATTGGAGGACCGGTGGAAGACCACGTGGCAGCCTGCACAGGCAGGCCTTGGTTTACGAACACTGGTCAAGCTTGAAGGTTGCGAGGCTGCCACTGTCAAGCCCGCTGCAAACTTTTGAGCAGCCCGTTCAAATCTGACTCAGAGAATTGCGGGGTTCCGGCGAGTTGTGGTTGCTCCCCCGCCCGGCGCTGCCTGAGCGCGGATGAAAATCGAGGCTAGATCGTGCGGCAGATATCCGTTGTCAGGCAGCCATGTGTCGCGCAACCTGATGAGTATAGTTCCTGCAGACATGCGTATGAGGCACGGCATCCGGCCGCTGCGCAAGTTAGAAGCGGCCCTGAGAACTGCTGACCTCGATCTGGTGACCCCGGCCCGATTCGAACGGGCGACTTCCCCTTAGGAGGGACAACGTCGCTACACTAAGACCCAAGCAGGACAAGGCTTTCCCTGGAAGTCCAGCCTGACTGTGGCAAGTCTGTGGTAACGACCGGCCTACTCACGCCGATTGTCAAAAAAGTGGTGACCCCGGCTGGGTTCGAACCAGCAACCTCGTCCTTAGGAGGGACGCGCGCTATCCAATTGTGCCACGGGGCCATCCGCCCAAGGATACAGGGAGACGCTAAGTGAGCAAAGCCAAAGCAGCTGTCAAGCCGGGGCGCACCAAGACCTTCAATGGCACGCTTCCGCGCGGCATCAAAGCCTCCCAGGCCGTTAGCTCTGTAGCGGGCGTGACGCTCAGGACGGACGGGCAGCTGAGGTGGGAGGCGCGTATCCGGAGGTCCCTCGACGGGCAGGCGTTGAAGTTCCCGCTGGTGCGCTACCCCGTCGACCCCAAAGCGCCCCCGAACACTGAGCATCACATCGACGCTGCACGGCTCATGGCCGAGGCGTATGTCCGCCGAGAACACGCCTCCTTGGAGCTTCGGCAAACTCCGTATGCCCACACTGCCGAGGCTTGGACCTTCGGGGATCTGCTGCGACGGTTTATCCAAGAAATCGATGATGGGCTGATCAAGCACGCGTCGGTCAGGACCGACCACTCCAATGCCCATCTCTTCCTTGGGGGCGGCAAAGGTCTCGGATTGAGCCAGACCGGCATGCCCCACCTCACCCGCAAGCTGGCCAAAGACTTGACTCAGGATGACTTCCTGGGGCGCCATGCCAGCTCGTTCGTGAACTCATACATCAAAGTCAAGCGAGACGGCACCACGCTCCCGATGGCCCAGGGGAGCAAAAAGCGGGCCCTAACCACGATCCGGAACCTTTTTCGGATTGCGCACGAGACCTGGCAGATCGATCTGCGCTCGCCGATCAAGAGCTTGAAATCCCTCAACTCGGACGACTCGCGCGACCGGACGCTCTCCAAGGAGGAATGGAACGCCATCGTTGCGCAGCTGGATGCTGGGCGGACCGATCAGGCAACGGCCGATGTCATTCGCTTTGCGCGCATGACCGCAGCCCGTCGCTCCGAATGCGTGAAGCTCGATTGGGCGGACATCAACTTCAAGAAAAAGACCGCCCGACTTCGCGAGACCAAGGCCAAGAATGGCAAATACAACGAGCGCGTGATCCCGTTGACCTCAGAGCCAATGGCCTTGATCGCGGCGCGCTTCGAAGCCAGCGAAACGAAGAAGGGAGCGGTCTTTGTGACCTCGCGCGGGAAGCGCATTCGGGCCGATACCGTCACTCAGGCCTGGGATCGGGTGCGTGGGCAGGTAGCCGAGAAGCTCGGTGACCCAGAGATCCTGACCCCGCCCATTAGCAGACGCCAGAAGTGGA
>NZ_JAGHWR010000102.1:0-1157 GCF_017746155.1 Xanthomonas sp. D-36-1 | reverse complement strand
CCATTAGCAGACGCCAGAAGTGGAATTTT
Source organism: Xanthomonas sp. D-36-1 (assembly GCF_017746155.1). NCBI lineage: Bacteria > Pseudomonadati > Pseudomonadota > Gammaproteobacteria > Lysobacterales > Lysobacteraceae > Xanthomonas > Xanthomonas sp. D-36-1. The sequence goes on along the minus strand of NZ_JAGHWR010000102.1, from coordinate 1,128 downwards.
CTCGTCCCCTTTCTCGAGGAGGTTCCATGAAGAAGTCCCGCTTTACCGACAGCCAGATCATCGCCGTGCTCAAGCAGGCCCAGGCCGGTGCGCCCGTGCCGGAGTTGTGTCGGGAACACGGCATCAGCTCGGCCACGTTCTACAAGTGGCGCAGCAAGTTCGGCGGCATGGACGTGTCCATGGTCGCGCGCATGAAGGAGCTGGAGGAGGAGAACCGCCGGCTCAAGAAGATGTACGCCGAGGCGCAGCTCAGTACCGACCTGCTGAAGGAAGCGCTCGCAAAAAAATGGTGAGGCCATCTCAGCGACGCGAGATGGCCCAATCGGCAGTCACGAGCGGGCGTACGAACATCCGCCACGCCTGCCAGGCCTTGGCGGTGAGCCAGACCTGCTTCCGCTACCAGGCCAAGGCCAGCGAGCAGAACGCCCGGATCGCCGACTGGCTGGTCCGCCTGACGACCGCCCATCGCGACTGGGGCTTTGGCCTGTGCTACCTGTACCTGCGCAACGTGAAGGGCTTTGGCTGGAATCACAAGCGGGTCTACCGGATTTACCGCGAGCTGGAGTTGAACCTGCGGATCAAGCCGAAGAAGCGGCTGGTGCGTGAGCGGCCGCAGCCTCTGGCGGTGCCGGAGGCTATCAACCAGGTCTGGTCGATGGACTTCATGCACGACCAGTTGGCCGACGGCCGCAGCTTCCGGCTGTTCAATGTGCTCGACGACTTCAATCGCGAGGGGCTGGGGATCGAGGTGGATCTGTCGCTGCCGTCAGCCCGTGTGATCCGATCGCTGGAGCAGATCATCGAGTGGCGCGGCAAGCCCGCCGTGATCCGCTGCGACAACGGCCCTGAATACATCAGTGGCGCGTTGCTGTCCTGGGCGCAGCGGCATGGTATCCGGGTCGAGCACATCCAGCCGGGCAAGCCACAGCAGAACGCCTACGTTGAACGCTACAACCGCACCATCCGCTACGCCTGGCTCGCCCAAACCCTGTTCGACACCATCGACCAGGTGCAGGACAAAGCCACCCGCTGGCTATGGACGTACAACCACGAGCGTCCGAATATGGCGCTCGGCGGCATCACGCCTGCCATGAAGTTGGCGATGGCCGCTTAGCTCCACTTCTGGCG
>NZ_JAGHWR010000101.1:0-1170 GCF_017746155.1 Xanthomonas sp. D-36-1 | reverse complement strand
GGGCTATTCGTAAAAGCGTGTGGGCGCCCAAAGTGGATCGGGACACGTCACATCAACTGAAAGTCGCAAAATAGTGTTGCCGCAATCGCCGTTTCGCTGTAGAGTTATGACATCGAAAATCGTAATTTCTTGTTGTGACGGAGGTTGGTGCCATGACTGCCAGAGATGCTGAATCAGCGCTGCTTGCCCGGTGCTCCGCTGTCGCACGGGAGGTTGCGCAGTCCGCGCAGGATCAACGCGAGGCCAATGTATTCCGCTTGGCTGCGATGGTCGTTCAGTCGCGATTTCCGAGCGAGTCGATGTGCTTGATGCAAGCGAGCGAGCGGTACTTCGACTCGCACCCGAACGAACGACTTGCTCCGGCTGATGTTGTCAGGAAGGGCTGGGTTCTGAGCCTTCCTCGCCTGCGTGACATGCTGAGTCACCGACTTTACGGGCATTGAATCTATGGCGACGAGTCAAGCATTCCATACTCGCACGGCTCTGGCGGAAGGTCTGCGAGAGTTGTTCAAGCAACTTGAGGAACGGCTTTCGCTGCGCAGCCCGGTGAACGTCTACTTGGCTGGAGGGATGGCTGTCCATCTCTACACAGCCAGTCGCGTCACGACCGATGTGGATGCGGAGTTCGGAGGCCGTGTTTACCTTCCGAACGACCTGATGGTTGAGGTGACTCTGGAGGACGGCACTCAGCAAGTCGTCTACCTCGACACCAACTACAACTCGACTTTTGCGCTGATGCACGAGGACTACCTGGACGACTCCATCCCGGTAGACCTCGGCATGGATCAGATTCGTGTTCATGTCCTTTCACCCGTCGATCTTGCGGTGAGCAAAATCGCCCGCTTTGCTGACAACGACAAGGATGACATTGCCGCATTGGTACGGCTTGGCTTGACCAGCGCGGACGAGATCGAACATCGCGCAACAAGCGCCTTGGCGGGCTATATCGGTGGTCAGGCGATGCTGAAACTGAACCTGCGAGATGCCGTCGCCTTGGCTCGCGGGGTCGAAAGCGAACGGGTGGCCGCGCAGCGATTGACCGAACTGCCTCTTCTCGAAAAGCGTGCGGGAGCAGCTCTCACCTTTTGGCAGCACGCCACCGAGGCCATGAAGGCGCATGGCGCTGATGGCGTGAACTGGGCTGATGTCGAGCAAAAAACCATCCTCGAA
>NZ_JAGHWR010000100.1:0-20342 GCF_017746155.1 Xanthomonas sp. D-36-1 | reverse complement strand
CTGCCGGCGATGGGGAGCGTGCGTCTGTGAACCGGGAAATTCCCGCGGAAAGCGCCAGAAATGGCGAAATTCCGAAGTTCCAAAAGCCACTCTTCGGAACGACGCCACCTTCCGCCCTGTCAGGTCTCGTTGTTCAGACCTTCCCTAGGGGAACTCGATGAGTGCAATGAATGCACGCCAAGGCATTTTGTCGCTGGCGTTGAAAGACAAGCCAGCGCTCTACAGCGCCTACATGCCGTTCGTGAAAGGCGGCGGCATCTTCGTGCCCACGCCCAAGCGCTACATGCTGGGCGATGAAGTCTTCCTGCTGCTGACCCTGCCGGACTCCAGCGAGCGTCTGCCGGTCGCCGGCAAGGTCATCTGGACCACGCCTGCCGGCGCACAGGGCAACCGCGCCGCCGGCATCGGCGTACAGTTCCCCGACGGCCCGGAAGGCGAGGCGGTGCGCAACAAGATCGAGACGCTGCTGGCCGGATTGACCACCTCGGACAAGCCGACGCATACGATGTAAGCGGCAGAGGCGCGGCAAGGCGGCAGCGAGGCTCGCGGTGGAGCTGCTAGGTCATCGCGGCAGACCGGTGCGATGGACGTGCCATCTCGCTGGCGTGAAAGAGGGCAAGTAAACAATTGTTGACGACCGCCGCCGCTGCCCTATAATGTGCGGCTCGCGTCACCGGGCGGTTAGCTCAGCGGTAGAGCATTGCCTTCACACGGCAAGGGTCACAGGTTCGAACCCTGTACCGCCCACCATTGAAATCCAGGCATTCCATGGGTTTCGACGCGAAGAAAAAGCCGGCCATGCGCCGGTTTTTTGTTGTCTTCCGCCATCCTGCAAAGCCTTCTCTATCGACCACCTCATCAGGTGGTAGGCCGCAGACGCAACCAACCATGTTGCATGCATGGCGTTGCATGGGCGAACCTGGCTGACCGCAATTGCCGACGCTATGCGTCGTGATCACGCAGTTGGGCGATCAGCGCGATGCATCGTTGGCTTTATAGACGTTCCGGTGTTCGTCATTGCTGGGGGCAACGGGTATGTTCAAGCCGCCGGTAGCTTGGTCAATCGCTTGTGTCTGCTTGTTGCGGGCTCAGCAAGGACTTGCCATCCTTCGATGCCCCGCGTTGAAGAAGGTGTAGCGATGAAGGCGCCGCTTGGAAGTGCTCTGGTTGCGATGGCGTTGCTGGCTGGCTGTGCCCGCGATGTGGGCGAGCAGTACGTGGGCAAGTGGATCGATGTGAAGTCGGAAAAGCACGTGCTGAGCATCGAGCACAATGGCGAGAGTTTCATCATTCGCGACACCCAGCCGGAGCTGTTCGGCAATGGCGTCAAGACGCGCAATCATCCGGCGCTGCTGACCAAGGGTGTGCTGCAGGTGTCCAACGGGGTCGGCACGGTCAACTACGCAATCGATGAGGCGACCGGCAAGCTGAGCACGGGCGATACCGAATACACGCGTGTGAAGTGACGGCGAGATGCTTGGTCAACGACATGCGATGTAGGCGCGGCGTTGCGGTAGGCCAGATGATCGTTTCACCAGATAACTGCCTCATGTCGTTTGGATTGCGGCGCCATACGGCGATGAGCGTGGGCCGCGCATTCATGCGCTGAGTGCGCATGCCATGCCTCCACTTACCGCCTGAGTGTGGAAGTCATGCATGCATGCGTCGCCTGACCAGTCGTGCAAGTTCGCGCTGCCCTATGCACGCGACGCCGCCTTCTGCGCCTGCATCCAGCGCCATAGCGTGGTGCGCGAGACGCCGAGCGCTTGCGCGGCAAGGGCGCGGTTGCCGTTGGCGCGGTCGAGCGCGACGCGGACTGCACTAGCAGTGAGCTGCAGGCGAGAGGTCGCTAAATCGGCATGCTCACGTGGTGCGCCGTTGTTGTCGGCAGGCGTATCGAATAATTCCGGCGCCCAGCGTTCGAGTTGCTCCAGGCTCAGGCTATCGTGCGGTTGGGCTTTCCAGTGAATGCACAGGCGTTCGACCAGGTTGCGCAGTTCGCGCACGTTGCCGGGCCAGGGATGTTGCTGGAGGCGTTGCAATGCAGCTGGCGACAACGGCGATGGAATGCTGCCGAGTTGCTGGAAATAATGCGCAAGCAATAGGGCGATGTCGTAGTGGCGGTGTCGCAACGGCGGTAGTGCAATGCGCAGCGCGGCAAGGCGATAGAACAGGTCGCGGCGGAAGCGGCCTTGTTCGACCGACTGTTGCAGTTCCTGCAGGCTGGCGGCGACCACGCGCACGTCGATCGCAACGGGCACGGTTGCGCCGACACGCAGCACTTCGCGCTCTTCCAATACGCGCAATAGCCGCGTTTGCAACGGCATCGGTAACTCGCCGATTTCGTCGAGGAATAGCGTGCCGTCCTGCGCGGTTTCGATCAGGCCGGTGTGACCGCCGCGGCGGGCTCCGGTGAAGGCGCCGTCGCTGTAGCCAAACAGTTCCGCCTCCAGCAACGATTCGCTGATGGCGCCACAATTGATCGCCACGAAACGGCCGCGGCGGCGGCTGCCGGCATGCAGTTGTCGTGCGACCAGTTCCTTGCCAGTGCCGGTTTCGCCGCTGATCAACACGGTGCCGGCATGCGGTGCGTACAGCTGCACCAACTCGCGCACGTGCAGCATTGCGCTGTCGTCGCCCAGCAGGGCGTCGGCCCGGCGGATGCGGCGCGTGGTGGTGCGAGCGGCGACGCGGTCGGTGCCTGGAGCGGTGCCCAGCGTAATGGCCTGTTCCAGCGCATGACGCACCGAGTCGGCCGAATACAGCAGCACGCCAGGCAGCCCGGCCTGCTCGGCGAAGTCGATCGCCATGCCGGTGCCGACAATGACCTGGATGCCGCTGGCGCGCAGATCGGCGATGCAGTCGCGCGCGTCTTCGGCGGTGACGAAACGGCGGTGTTCGATCTCCAGATCGAAGCTGTGCTGGAAGGCGTGAAACGACGGCACATCGGTGGCATGGGTGACCACGCCGATGCGCGGCGCGATGCGGCGCGCCCGCGCCAGCGCTTCCATCAGATCGAACCCGGTGGCCTGGATGGGCGCCAAGGGCAGCGCGAGCCGGCTGCGCAGGTAGGCCGCATTGGATCCGCCGGCCACCAGCGCGTCGCAGCGCTCGCGGCGCAGGCGCTGGCCGATGACCTCGACCGCTTCGGCAAAGCCGAGGTTGATCTGCTCGATGCGCGCGCGCTGGTCAAACTCGGGGATGACGTCGGCCAGCAGGCCGGTCAGGCGCGAGACGCTGACGGTCCAGATGATGGGCAAGGAAGCGTCCGCGGTTTCCGAAAGGGCAGGGCTGCGCATGACGTTGTCGCGTTTCAAGGTGTTTCAGGGTGAATCAATTGTTGCAATTATGCAACAATCGACGCGCTCGGTGGTATGAAAATCAACCGGTTGCACTTGGCATGGTGTTTGCGCCTGCATTGGTCATCCCATCCAAGGAACCGCCATGACGTTCTCGTCCACTCCCTCCGCCGGCGCGCGGTTTCGCGCCGCACTGGCTGCCGAATCGCCGCTGCAGGTAATCGGCGCGATCAATGCCAACCATGCGCTGCTGGCGCAGCGCGCAGGCTATCAGGCGATTTATCTGTCAGGCGGCGGCGTGGCGGCCGGGTCGCTGGGGTTGCCGGACCTGGGCATCAACACGCTGGAAGACGTGCTGATCGACGTGCGCCGTATCACCGATGTGTGCGAGCTGCCGCTGTTGGTGGATGTGGACACCGGTTTCGGACCGAGCGCGTTCAACATCGAGCGCACCATCAAATCGCTGATCAAGGCGGGTGCGGGCGGCTGCCATATCGAAGACCAGGTTGGTGCCAAGCGCTGCGGCCACCGGCCGGGCAAGGAGATCGTGAGCCAGGGCGAGATGGTGGACCGGGTCAAGGCCGCAGCCGATGCCAAGACCGATGCGGCGTTCTTCCTGATTGCGCGTACCGACGCGATCCAGATGGAAGGCGTGGAGGCGGCGATCGAACGCGCCATTGCCTGCGTGGAGGCGGGTGCGGACGGCATCTTCGCCGAAGCCGCCTACGACCTGGATACCTACAGGCGTTTTGTCGATGCAGTGCGTGTGCCGGTGCTGGCCAACATCACCGAGTTCGGCAAGACCCCGCTGTTGACGCGCGACCAGCTGGCGCAGGCCGGCGTGGCGATCCAGCTGTTTCCGCTGTCGGCGTTTCGCGCCGCCAACAAGGCGGCTGAGGCGGTTTACACGGCGATTCGGCGCGACGGTCATCAGCAGGGCGTGCTGGACAGCATGCAGACGCGCGAAGAGCTGTACGAACGCATCGGCTATCACGAGTACGAGCAGCGGCTGGATACGTTGTTTGCGCGCAAAGGCGCATGATGACGCGTTGCTGATCATCTTCATTGCCATCTCGCACGCCACACCGCGACACCACACAGTTTGGGAGCTCATCGCATGAACGACACTGCCACTCCTGGCTTCAAGCCGAAAAAGTCCGTCGCCTTGTCCGGCACTGCCGCCGGTAACACGGCCCTGTGCACGGTGGGGCGCAGCGGCAACGATCTGCATTACCGCGGTTACGACATTCTCGATCTGGCCACCACCAGCGAGTTCGAAGAGATTGCGTATCTGCTGGTGCACGGCAAGCTGCCCAACCGCGGCGAGCTGCGCGGTTACAAGGCCAAGCTGCGCTCGCTGCGCGGCGTTCCGGCTGCGGTCAAAACCGCGCTGGAACAGTTGCCTCCGTCGGCGCATCCGATGGATGTGATGCGCACCGGCGTGTCGGTGCTGGGCTGCCTGCAGCCGGAAAAAGACGACCATAACCACCCGGGTGCGCGCGACATCGCCGACAAGCTGATGGCCTCGCTCGGTTCGATGCTGCTGTACTGGTATCACTACAGCCACAACGGCAAGCGCATCGAGGTGGAGACCGAGGACGATTCCATCGGCGGGCACTTCCTGCACCTGCTGCATGGCTTTGCGCCCAAAGACTCGTGGGTACGCGCGATGCACACCAGCCTGATCCTGTATGCCGAGCACGAATTCAATGCGTCCACCTTTGCCAGCCGCGTGATCGCCGGGACCGGCAGCGATATGTACAGCGCCATCGCCGGTGGCATCGGTGCGTTGCGTGGGCCCAAGCATGGCGGTGCCAACGAAGTGGCATTCGAGGTGCAGAAGCGCTACGACACGCCGGATGAGGCAGAAGCCGATATCAAGGCGCGTGTGGAACGCAAGGAAGTGGTGATCGGCTTCGGGCACCCGGTGTACACGGTATCGGATCCGCGCAACAAGGTGATCAAGGACGTGGCGCGCGAGCTGTCCGATGAACAGGGCAGCCGCAAGATGTACGACATCGCCGAGCGTCTGGAGAGCGTGATGTGGGACATCAAGAAGATGTTCCCGAACCTGGATTGGTTCAGTGCGGTGAGCTACCACATGATGGGCGTGCCGACAGCGATGTTCACCCCCTTGTTCGTGCTGGCGCGCACAGCCGGCTGGAGCGCGCACATCATCGAGCAGCGCATGGACGGCAAGATCATTCGCCCCTCGGCCAATTACACCGGGCCGGAAGATCAGGTGTTCGTGCCGCTGGATCAGCGCAGCTGAGGACGCTGTGCACAGTCGCTGACTTGTGCGTCTCGGTCGCCTTCTTCAACGAAGGCGATTGGATCTCGCAAGCCAGATCAGCGGCAGCAAGACCTGCAGACCTCTGAAACGCTAAGTTCGATTCCTGATTCCTGATTCCCGATTCCCGATTCCCGATTCCCCCGCCCGCTCCGATATCGCCCGCCATGAATAGCCAGTACCGCAAGCCCTTGCCGGGCACCTCATTGGATTACTTCGATGCACGCGCCGCCGTCGATGCGCTGCAGCCCGGTGCGTATGCGACCTTGCCGTACACCGCACGCGTGCATGCCGAGAACCTGGTGCGGCGCGCAGAGCCGCAACTGCTGGAGGCGTACCTGCGGCAGTTGATCGAGCGCAAGCGCGAGCTGGATTTTCCGTGGTTCCCGGCACGTGTGGTGTGTCACGACATCCTGGGCCAGACCGCATTGGTCGATCTTGCCGGCCTGCGCGATGCCATTGCCGAGCAGGGCGGCGACCCGGCGCAGGTCAATCCGGTGGTGCCGGTGCAGTTGATCGTGGACCACTCGCTGGCAGTGGAATACGCCGGCTTCGACAAGCAGGCGTTTGCCAAGAATCGCAGCGTGGAAGATCGCCGCAACGCCGATCGCTTCCACTTCATCGAATGGACCAAGCGTGCGTTCGAGAACATGGAAGTGATTCCGCCAGGCAACGGGATCATGCATCAGATCAATCTGGAGAAGATGTCGCCGGTGATCTACACGCTCGATGGCGTGGCGTTCCCGGATACCTGTGTGGGCACCGACAGCCACACGCCGCATGTGGATGCGCTGGGCGTGATCGCGGTGGGCGTCGGCGGGTTGGAAGCGGAGAACGTGATGCTGGGGCGCGCCTCGTGGATGCGCCTGCCGGACATCATCGGTGTGGAATTGACCGGCCGGCCTGCGCCTGGCATCACCGCCACCGACATCGTGCTGGCATTGACCGAATTCCTGCGCGCGCAACGCGTGGTTGGGGCGTATCTCGAGTTTTACGGGGATGGTGCGCGGGCGCTGACCATCGGCGACCGCGCGACCATTTCCAACATGACGCCGGAATTCGGTGCGACGGCGGCGATGTTCTATATCGACCAGCAGACCATCGACTACCTGCGGCTCACTGGTCGCGACGATGCGCAGGTCGCATTGGTGGAGACCTATGCGCGGCATACCGGCCTATGGGCAGACGATCTGGCCACCGCACAGTACGAGCGCGTGCTGCACTTCGATCTGGCGAGCGTGGTGCGCAACATGGCCGGGCCGTCCAATCCGCACAAACGCGTGGCCACCACCGAACTGGCGGATCGTGGGATTGCCGGTACATGGGAAGACGTACCGGGCCAGATGCCCGATGGCGCCGTGATCATCGCCGCGATCACCTCGTGTACCAATACCTCAAACCCGCGCAATGTCATCGCTGCCGGTTTGCTGGCGCGCAATGCCAATGCGCGTGGATTGACCCGCAAGCCCTGGGTGAAAAGCTCGCTGGCGCCGGGATCCAAGGCGGTGCAACTGTATCTGGAAGAAGCCGGGTTACTGAGCGAGCTGGAACAATTGGGCTTCGGCATCGTGGCGTTTGCGTGCACCACCTGCAACGGCATGAGCGGGGCGCTGGATCCTGCGATCCAGCAGGAAGTCATCGATCGCGACCTGTATGCCACGGCGGTGTTGTCGGGTAACCGCAATTTCGACGGGCGTATCCATCCATATGCCAAGCAGGCGTTTCTCGCTTCGCCGCCGCTGGTGATTGCCTATGCCATTGCCGGCACCGTGCGCTTCGATATCGAGAAGGATGTGTTGGGCATCGATGCCGCCGGCGTGCCGGTCACGCTCAAGGACCTGTGGCCGAGCGATGCCGAGATCGACGCGGTGGTGGCGCGCAGCGTCAAGCCCGAACACTTCCGCAGCGTCTACGACCCGATGTTCAAGCGCAGCGCGGGGCGGGGGATCAGCGTGAACCCGTTGTACGAGTGGCGCCCGGCCAGCACGTATATTCGGCGCCCGCCGTATTGGGAAGGCGCGTTGGCCGGCGCGCGCACGCTGCGCGGTATGCGCCCGTTGGCCGTGCTGGGCGACAACATCACCACCGACCATTTGTCGCCGTCGAACGCGATCATGGCCGGCAGTGCGGCCGGGCAATATCTGGCGCACATGGGCGTGCCGGAGGAAGACTTCAATTCCTACGCCACCCATCGCGGCGACCATCTCACCGCACAGCGCGCCACGTTCGCCAACCCCAAATTGATCAACGAAATGGCGGTGGTCGATGGGCAGGTCAAGGCTGGCTCGCTGGCCCGGCTGGAGCCGGAGGGCCAGGTGCTGCGCATGTGGGAGGCGATCGAAACCTATATGACGCGCATGCAGCCGCTGATCATCATTGCCGGCGCCGATTACGGGCAGGGCTCGTCGCGCGACTGGGCAGCCAAGGGCGTGCGGCTTGCCGGTGTGGAAGTGATTGTCGCCGAAGGCTTCGAGCGCATTCACCGTACCAATTTGATCGGCATGGGCGTGCTGCCGCTGGAGTTCAAGCCTGGCACCGACCGCAAGACCTTGGGCATCGACGGCAGCGAAACCTTCGACGTGGTGGGTGAGCGCACGCCTGGCGCCACGCTGACGTTGTCGATCCACCGGCGTGATGGCGAACAGCTGCAGGTGCCGGTGACCTGCCGTCTGGATACCGCGGAGGAAGTGTCGATTTACGAAGCAGGCGGCGTGTTGCAGCGGTTTGCGCAGGATTTTCTTGATGCAAACAAGGCCGCATAGGGCAGCATCGTGGTCGATTCTTCGCGATTGATCTTCATGCTCAAGCCGCCACCGCAGGTGCTTGAAGTCATGGTCGGTGCTGTGGCCGTACACGGCCTCGATGCAATGCTTGGTGACGCCTACTTCTATCCAGGCAACTGGCACCAGTCGGTATCGGATCGGTTCGAAGGGTCTGTTGCGCGTGCCGCAATGCTGCGCGCGGGCGATCGCCTCGATGCTCAGGCGATTACGTTCTGCTTGAACCGGATTACCAGTCGCGGAACAGACCCGGTACATTGGGCATTCCGGGCAGAGGGAAACCCATTTGCCTTCATTGCATTGCAGGCTGCCATCGCAGCAGCGCTGCGTGCGGAAGGCCTACGCGTTGCGGGTGGACATACGCCGCACGTAACGATTAGCTATGCAGCGCCCGGTAAGCTCAACCATCCCATCGTGCCCATCACTTGGCACGCCACTGAGGTGCTATTGGTCGAAGGCGGTGGGCGACCGTATCGCTATGTAACCCTCGGATCTTGGCCATTGCGACCCGAGGGCCTCCTGCCGGAGCAGGCGCAACTGCCGCTATGACCTGAGTAGGAGGGCGTGCTTGAGATCCTCATGGTGATGCCTCGCATGGTCTTACCGACGCGTTACGCAAAATTTTTTGCATCACTTCTGCACGTCGTTTCAAAGGAACGTTCATGGCATTCGCTCCCCAACTCCGCATCCCCGCCACCTACATGCGCGGGGGCACCAGCAAAGGCGTGTTTTTCCGTTTGCAGGATCTGCCGACCGCCGCGCAGCAACCGGGGGCTGCACGCGATGCGTTGTTGTTGCGGGTGATCGGCAGCCCGGATCCGTATGCCAAGCAGATCGACGGCATGGGCGGGGCCACATCGAGCACCAGCAAGAGCGTGATCGTGTCGGCCAGCACGCGCGATGGGCACGATGTGGACTATCTGTTCGGGCAGGTGTCCATCGATAGCGCGTTCGTGGATTGGAGCGGCAACTGCGGCAATCTGTCGGCGGCGGTGGGGCCATTCGCCATCGCCAGCGGCTTGATCGATCCGGCACGCGTGCCACGCGATGGTGCGGCCACGGTGCGGATCTGGCAGGCCAATATCGGCAAGACCATCGTGGCGCATGTGCCGATGACCGATGGATTGGTGCAGGAAACCGGCGACTTTGAACTGGATGGGGTGACCTTTCCGGCGGCGGAAGTGCAGCTGGAATTTCTCGACCCGGCCGACGACGCCGAAGGCGACGGCGGGGCAATGTTTCCCACCGGCCACGTCATCGATCAACTGGAGATTCCCGGGCTGGGCACGCTCGATGCCACGCTGATCAACGCGGGCATTCCCACCATCTTCGTCAACGCGCGCGACCTGGGTTACACCGGGACCGAGCTGCAGGACGCCATCAATGGTGACCCGCGCGCCTTGACCATGTTCGAGACGTTGCGCGCGCACGCTGCGGTGCGGATGGGTCTGATTGCGAAGGTGGAAGACGCCGCGACGCGGCAACACACGCCCAAGGTCGCCTTCGTGGCACCGCCGGCCGACTACACCGCGTCCAGCGGCAAGCCGGTGCACGCGGCAGAAATCGATCTGCTAGTGCGTGCGATGTCGATGGGCAAATTGCATCACGCGATGATGGGCACTGCAGCAGTTGCGATCGGCACCGCTGCGGCCGTGCCGGGCACGCTGGTCAATCTGGCTGCCGGCGGCGCGGCGCGCTCGGCGGTGCGATTCGGGCATCCGTCCGGCATCTTGCGGGTCGGTGCGCAGGCGCAGCTGGTCGACGGCCAGTGGCAGGTGACCAAGGCGCTGATGAGCCGCAGTGCGCGGGTGCTGATGGAGGGGTGGGTCAGGGTGCCGGCGCCTGTTGCCGAGGTTGGGTAATCAAGTACAGGAGCAATGGCCAGCGCCACTAACCGCGCTTCCCACACGCTGTCGTATAAATGGCAAGGCTGCGTTGCATTAATTCGAACAAGTTTTCAAATTCCGAAAACTTTTTCGCACGCGCTCTGCCATATTTGTGTAAATCGTGTTAATTCTGTTGCACCGCGGCACGCAGGCCGGGCCGCCCCGCCACCAGAATCCGGAGTTCCTCCCATGTCCGCCAGCCGGTCGCTCAAGATCAGCGCGCTTGCCGTTGCCGTCGTTTCCCTTCTTCCGCTTCATGCCGTTGCCCAGCAGACGCCCAGCGACGACGGCGTCGTGCGTCTGGATGCGGTCAAGGTCACGGTCGAGCGGCGTTCGGAAGACTCCAAGGACGTGCCGGTTTCCGCATCGGTGTTGCGCCCGGAATTCCTGGATGCCATCTCCACCAGCGGTTCGGACATCCGCGTGCTGGCGGGTAAGGCGCCCAGCCTGAACATCGAATCGTCCAACGGCCGTGTGTTCCCGCGCGTGTACATCCGCGGCTACGGCAATACCGACTTCAACACCTACGCCTCGCAGCCGGTGTCGTTGATCTATGACGACGTGGTGCAGGAAAACGCGTTCCTGAAGGGCTTCCCGATCTTCGATCTGGAAGGCCTGGAAGTGCTGCGCGGCCCGCAAGGCACGCTGTTCGGCCGCAACACGCCGGCAGGCGTGGTCAAGTTCAATTCGGTCAAGCCGACCATCGGCGCCAATGACGGCTACGCCAGCCTGTCCTACGGCACCTACGGCACCACGACCCTGGAAAGCGGCCTGAGCATCGCGATGGGCGACCATTGGGCGGCGCGTCTGTCCACGCTGGGCCAGCGCCGCGACGACTGGGTGGAAAACCGCGACGGCCGCGATCTGGAAGGCTATACCGATTCGGCCGTGCGCCTGCAGCTGCTGTACCAGGCCAGCGACGACTTCAGCGCGTTGTTCAATGCGCATGCGCGCCATCTGGACGGCACCGCGCGCCTGTTCCGCGCCAACATCATCCAGCCCGGTACCAATCAGCTGGTGGATGGCTTCGATGCGGAAAAATCCTTCATCGACGGTGCCAACCGCCAGGAACTGCAGACCTACGGCGGCAGCGCCAGCCTGACCTGGGATCTGGGCGACATCGCGCTGCACTCGATCACCGCATACGAAGGCATCGGCAAGTACTACAGCCGTGGCGACATCGACGGTGGCTTCGGTGCGGTGTTCGCACCGCCGTCGGGCCCGGGCGTGATTCCGTTCCCGGTGGAAACCGCCGGCGGCATCAAGAGCCTGGATCAGTACAGCCAGGAAGTGCGCGCCGAATCGCAGTATGACGGCCCGCTCAACTGGCAGGCCGGCCTGTACTACTTCCACGACGATGTGGAAGGCGAAAACTACACCTACAACACCCTCAGCGGCGGTGATCTGGCCAGCTATCAGCTGACCCGCCAGCGCAATACCTCCTGGGCGGCGTTCGGCTCGTTGAACTACGCGGCCACCGACCGTTTGAACCTGCGCGCCGGCATCCGCTACACCTACGACAAGAAGACCTTCGACGTACTGGCGCTGGATCGCGTCACCCTGGTCGAACCGTCCAGCGGCGAGACCGACAACTCCAAGGTCACCGGCGATCTGGCGGCCACCTTCTCCATCAATGACGACGTCAATGTGTACGCACGTGCGGCACGCGGTTTTCGTGGCGCCAGCTTCGGCGTGCCGTCGGGCACTGCGCCGCTGACCGTGGCCGAGCCGGAGACGGTGGATTCGTTCGAGCTCGGCATCAAGTCGGACTTGTTCGACAACCGCGCGCGCCTGAGCTTCGATATCTACGATTTCCGGGTGAAGAACCAGCAGCTCACGGCGGTGGGTGGTGCGTCCAACGACGTGCGTCTGCTCAACGCCGACAAGACCAAGGCCCGCGGTGCGGAGTTCGATTTCGAAGCCTTGCTGACCCAGAACCTGCGCGTTACCGCCGGCGGCGCCTACAACTGGACCCGCATCGACGACCCGAACCTGTCGGTGGGCATCTGCCGCACCTGCACCGTCACCGACCCGATCAATGCGGCCGGCCGCGCAGTGATCGACGGCAACGATTTGCCGCAGGCGGCGAAGTGGATGGCCAATGCCACCCTGCGTTACGGCATTCCGATGGGCAACGACGGCGAGCTGTTCTTCTACACGGACTGGTCGTACCGCAGCGAGGTGAACTTCTTCCTGTACGACTCCAAGGAATTCACCGGCCAGCCGCTGGTCGAAGGTGGCGCCAAGATCGGCTACAACTGGGGCGCGGGTGCGTACGAGTTGTCGGTGTTCTGCCGCAATTGCACCAACCAGATCCGCGTGACCGGCGCGATCGACTTCAACAACCTCACCGGCTTCATCAACGACCCGCGCATCGTGGGTGCGCAGTTCCGCGCCAACTTCTGATCGGCGCTTTGGTGTAGCACTATCAAACCGCCGGCTATCATGCCGGCGGTTTTTTTTTATTTCACGATGACTCCAGCACCGAAATTCGCTGGACTGCGCTCAGACCCGATACAGCAGGTTTATCAATAGGTTACGCGGGTTCAACATATGCCGGTGCTTTCTGAAACCTGACCCGGCTTCCGTCCGCTTGGCCCCCATGTGGCTCTTGGAAACGGGTCTTTCCGAGGAGTCATCATGGCTAAGATCAAGCTCACCAAGACCGCCGTGGATGCGGCGCAACCCCAAGCGCAGGCCGTCGAACTACGGGATACCGTGGTGCCTGGCTTTCTGTGCAAGATTACCCCGGCGGGCCGCAAGGTGTTCATGCTCCAGTACCGGACGAACACCGGGGAGCGCCGCAAGCCCGCCCTAGGCTTGTTCGGCGAACTGACCGTGGAGCAGGCCCGGGTGATGGCGCAGGACTGGCTGGCCGAGGTTCGCCGGGGCGGCGACCCTGGCGGGGCCAAAGCCGAGGCGCGCAAAGCGCCCACGATGGCCGAGTTGTGCAAGAAGTTCATGGAGGACTACTCCAAGAAGCGCAACAAGCCGAGCACGCAGGAAGGCTATCAGGCCGTCATCGATCGCAACATCGTCCCGCTGTTGGGCCGCAAGAAGGTTCAGGATGTGAAGCGCCCCGACATTGCTGGGCTGATGGAGAAGCTGGCCTACAAGCCGGCCGATGCGAATCACACCTTCGGCGTGCTGCGTAAGATGTTCAACATGGCCGAAGTGTGGGGCTTCCGCCCGGACGGCACCAATCCCTGCCGGCATGTCCCCATGTTCCCGGCAGGCAAGGCCACTCGCCTCATCAATGACGAGGAAATGACGCGAATCTTCCGCCACCTGGAGCACTTGGAGGCCGAAGGGCTGGAGAACTACGTCATTCCTCTGGCGATCCGGCTGCAATTCGAGTTCGCCGGCCGCCGCTCCGAAATCTGCGCGCTCGAATGGGACTGGATCGACTTGGAGAACCGGCGCGTGGTGTGGCCGGACAGCAAGACCGGCGGCATGTCCAAGCCCTTGAGCGAAGAAGCCCACCGGCTGCTTTCAACCGCGCCGCGCCGGGAGGGCTGCCCCTATGTCCTACCGTCGCCCAAAGACCCGGCCAAGCACCTGACCTATGGCGAGCACTACGGCGGCTGGAGCCGGGCGCTCAAAGCGGCTGGCGTGCCGCACGTCGGCACGCACGGCATCCGCCACCGCTCGGCGACCGACATTGCCAATTCCGGCGTCCCGGTCAAGGTTGGCATGGTGCTGACGGCACACAAGACCGTGGCGATGTTCATGCGCTACGTCCACACCGAGGATAAGCCGGTGCGGGAAGCGGCCGAACTGGTGGCAAGCCGGCGCAAGACGATCACCGGCACCAAACGTCCCCTTGCTGCGGAGGCGACGGCATGACCAGGCGCAAGGCATCCATTGCGTCACCCGCAGGGTCGATGGCGCTGTTGGGTGACATTCGGGCACTGATCGAGGCATCGCGCCAGCGCGTCGCCTCGACGGTCAATGCCGAGCTGACCCTACTGTTCTGGCAGATCGGCCAGCGCATCCATACGGAGGTGCTGGCCGGGCAGCGGGCCGGGTACGGCGAGGAAATCCTGCCGTCCCTGGCCGAGCAGCTTGCGCGCGACTATGGGCGGGGCTTTGGGGAGAAGAACCTGCGCCGGATGGTCAAATTCGCCGCCACGTTTCCCGAGGAACCAATTGTCGCGACACTGTCGCGACAATTGAGCTGGTCACATTTCGTCCTGCTGCTGGCACTCAAGGAACCGCTCCAGCGGGACTACTACGCGCACATGGCAGGTACCGAACGCTGGAGCGTGCGGACGCTGCGCGAGCGCATCAACTCGATGCTGTATGAGCGCACGGCGCTGTCCCAAAAGCCGGAAGAAACCATCGCGCAGGAGCTGGCGACCCTGCGCGATGCGCAGCGCATGACCCCGGCGCTGGTGATGCGCGACCCGTACATCCTTGACTTCCTGGGCCTGCGGGATAGCTGGCAGGAAAGCGATCTGGAGGCGGCCATCATCCGCGAAATGGAAGCCTTCCTGCTGGAGCTGGGCGCGGGCTTCTGCTTCGTCGCCCGGCAGAAGCGTATCCAGATCGACGATGAGGATTTCCACCTTGACCTACTGTTCTACAACCGCAAGCTGCGGCGGCTCGTGGCGGTGGAGTTGAAGATCGGCGAGTTCAAGGCGGCCTACAAGGGGCAGATGGAGCTTTATTTGCGCTGGCTGGACAAGCACGAGCGCGAGCCGGAAGAAGCCTCGCCGCTGGGGATCATTCTCTGCACCGGCAAGAAGCGCGAGCAGATCGAATTGCTGGAACTGGACAAGTCGGGCATCCATGTTGCCGAGTACCTGACCAGCTTGCCGCCGCGTGCGGTGCTGGGCGCGAAGTTGCAGCAGGCGACCGAGCGGGCGCGGTTGCAGATCGAGCAATGGGAGTCTAGCGAGAAATCCTGACAGCAGCATCCGTGCGTCCTGGCGTGCCGCCGTCGGCTTGTGGACTACGCTTTGTGCTCGATGTCGAACAACCGCCATGCAGCGCTAATTCCTGATGTCTTCGGCTTCCAGCATCAAGTCGGCTGAGCAACGATCTCAACATATCCAATCAGCTCAGCTGAGTAGCTACCGCCCCCATTTGCCGCTCCCTTGTGCTTAAGCTCACGTTGTAGTGTCGGCTCCACGGTCTGGGCAAACAGTGCCAGGCGCTGCTCCTGTGTAAAACTCGGCGAGGTCGGCGGCGCTTGCAGATACCGTTCGCATTGCCGTTCAATACTCGGCACCCGTGTCCCATCGTGCTTGACTGCGATGGGCTGCACAACCACACGGCGCTCGCCGTTGCCGGCAGACGCCTCCACCATCCACAAGGACAGCAGTACCGACTCGTCAACATCCCCAGCCACCGCAATGCCTATGTCTTCGGGCGTCACGCTGCGCCAGCGGCCCAGTTCTTCCTGTATCAAGGGGTGATCCAAGCCCATCAACTCCAGATCGTCACTGCTGGTGGCTGCATCGCGGTTCAGTGTGAAACGTGCACGGCGCGAGCCATCTATGGTTACAAGGTCGTAGGTTTCTTCGTCCACCTTCAGCAGCTTCTGTTGGTCTGCCACTGCTGCCGACAGAAAGCGCACCAGCCGATCCAGGCTGGAGGACACATCCGAGAAGGGCTGGTAGTCATCGAGGCTGAAACCGTCGAGGTCTTGAAACAGGTCGAACACCACCTGCCGTGCCTCGCGGGAATTGGACAGTGCCGCTTCCAGCTCCACCTGTGTGCGTTTCAGTTCAGGGTCAGACAGCGCCTCCTGGTACAGGCGGTCGTAGTTCAACCGTTCGGAAAGCTGCCCCAGAATCTGCGCCCGAAGGTCTTCGGCCACATTGCCCTGGTCATCGACCTTGCCGACCGTGCGTGCAATTTCAGTCAACTTCTCGTCCAGCAGCAGGAAGATGCGCCCCTCAATGGTGTCCGACAGCACGAGGTTGTAGACCTGCGCCGTGTGGTTCTGTCCATAGCGGTGAATGCGCCCGATGCGCTGTTCCATGTCCATCGGGTTCCACGGCAGGTCGAAATTGAACAGAATGCGCGCAAATTGCAGGTTCAAGCCTTCGCGACCAGCCGCTGTACACACCAGCACACGAGGCCCGTCTTTCAGGCGGAACTTCCGCTCTGCTGCCAGCTTGGCACCGTGGTCACCGCCACGCAGCACCACAACGCCCTGGCCGGGATAAGCCTGGTCAATTTCTCGGGCAATTAGATCGACCGTGCCGAGGTAGGTGGCGAAGATCACGATTTTTTCATTGGCGTTCTGCCGCCACAGATGCCCCAGACCATCGAGCAGCTTTTTCGCCTTAGTTTCGCGCTGCTGCGGAAAGATGCGCAGCAGGTCACCAATGCGCAGGCGCTCTTCGGGTAGATGCAAATCGACCACAGCAGACGCCGCCTCCTCGGCGTGCGTAGCCGAATACTCGCTGCCATAAGGGTCGGAGGCCATTTCCAGCGCCTCTTCATCCAGCTTTTTCACCAGCCGGTACTTGAGGTCAGCCAGCACGCGATCCACCTCGCTGCGCCCAATGCTGTCGCGCTGCAAGCCGAATTCCTCGTGAATCAGCTCGCGCGCCTTCTCGGTCAGACGTTCACGGCCTTCGATGTCCAGCTCTTTGTCGCGCAGAAACGCCTCGTGCAGCGTCAGCATCAACAAGCGTCGCTTGAGCGTGCGGCGCACGGCAGCGAAGCTCGACGCCGCGATCTTCTGGAAGATCGCCATCAAGAAGCCCAGTGCGCGCCCCTGGTTGCCCTGGCGCCGGGCCAGATCGAAACCGTCCTCCAGGTACTCGCGCAGCTTCTCGTAAAACAGCCGCTCCTCCTGATTCATCAAGAAGGACTCGGTATGCACCCAGCGCCGGGCAAACAGCGGTGAGCCATCGGGTTGACAGGCATCGGCCTTGGTGCGGCGAAACATCACCGTGTTCAGGCGATGGCGGTTTTTCAGCATGTCCTCGGGACTGCCAAACAGCGTGGGGTTCAAAAGCTGAGCCAGCATCCAGAACTGGAAGTGATTGCCCTGGTGCGGCGTAGCAGACAGGAGCAATAGATCACGCGCGTGATCCTTCAGCGCTTCGGCCAGCTTGTAGTTTTCCGTCTTGCGCACCTTGCCGCTCGTGCGGTGTGCGGTCAGGTGATGCGCTTCGTCGAATACCACCAGATCCCACCGTGGCGCATCCAGCAGACGCTTGATACGGGCAGAGCGCTTCAAGGTGTCGATGCTGGCAATCAGCCGGTCGTGCTTGGCGAAGGCATTGGTCTTGCGGTCGGTGATGTCGCCTTCGGAGCCGAACACCTCGAAGTCGAGATTGAACACCTCGTTCAATTCGCGGTGCCAATTGTTCACCAAGCCTGCGGGCACCACCATCAGCGCCCTGGTCAATTCGCCCCGGCTGGCCAGTTCACGCAAAATCAGCGCGGCTTCGATGGTTTTGCCCAAGCCCACCTCGTCGGCAATTAGGTAGCGCCGTGGTGAAGCCGTCGCAATGCGATGCGTCAGTACCACTTGATGCGGCAGCAGGTCAATGCGCGCCGAGGTCAGCGCCGAGGCACTTTCCATCACCGGCAGTGCGTGAGCCTCGTAAGACAGCCACGCCTTGCGTGCCCGGTCTGCGCCGCCTGCCACCGATTGCAGAATGCGTTCGGTGCGGGTGCGCTCGCGGCGTACCGAACTGGTCGGCACGCGGCGCTCGCCCACCACCCCGAAGAACGCGCGCAGATAGCCATCGTGCGCGGGTTCCAGCACCACGCCTGGACCGAATTCGGTGTGGGTGATGCGCTCGCCAGGCTGGAGCAAATCCTCAAAATCGTCGGCTTGCACGCGCTGGCCTCAAGTAATCCGCAGGTGAAACAGGCCGGCCGCTTTTGTGCCCTCGCGCAGCAGAATTTCCTGCGGGTACTCGTTGGCCTCACCCCACAGAAGACGGCCAAAATCAAGAAGTTGGCCCCGGTGCGGCGCTTCGCACAGCCAGTTCACTGCGTCGGTGGAAGCCTGCACGCGCAAACGGCCTTGACCCTGCGGCAGCCAGAAGATCAAGGCTGCTTCGCCTGCGTATTCATCCTGAAATGACAGGATGGCGCGTTTGATCGTGTCGCCCAGCCAGATGTCGGCCTGATCGGGCGCCAGTAGATCAAGACTGCCTTCCAGCCCGGCCACCACCAAGGTCTGCCCGCCGTTGCTGGGCAGGTCATCTGGCCAGCCCTGCGCACCGGGGGCTGCCGCCTGCAAAAACTGCCGCAGGCTCCAAACCTCACCCGCTGCGCACACGGTATTGCGCGCTTCCTCATCCCACAGCCAACTGGTGCCGCGCCGTTGCCATACCGTATCGAGCACCTGCCTCATTGCGCATACTCCCCATCGTCATCGAACAGCGAAACCTGCTGCGGCTTGGGTGCCTGGCTGGCTTGCCAGGTGGAGAAGATCGCCACTGCGCGCGAGGCCGCGTTGCGGGTGGTTTGATCCGAGCCGTTCTTCTGCAACCACTCCAACAGCGGCTTGAGCGCGATGTGTGGCTTGAAGTTGTCGTTCGTCAGCGTGTCCGAGGCATTGATGCCGCTACCGTCCACGCAGGAACCGATCAGCACCAATGCCTGATCCAGATCAGAGGTGAGCTTCCGTTTGTGCTTGCCTTGCCAGTCGCGGGCGAAGTCCAGCGGTGCGGTGCGGTTGAAGACTTTCTTCACCTCGCTGCACCAGCCGCGCTGGACGAAGTCATCCGGCGTGGTGATGCTGCCGCGCAAGAACTTCTGCAACTGGTCGCGCTTCAGTTCGGCGGCTGCGCCGAAGGTGCGCAGAAATTGGCGCGTCATCGGTTCGGCGTTGACTGGCGGAGGTTCGGCGCCTTTGTTGGCATCCTCGTCGATCAACTGATTGATACCGATCAGGGCTTCGCGCACGGAGATGGTGCGACCTTCATCCACATACACCTTGCCGTAGTGGCGCGAGAAGTATTCCAGCGCTTTGCCGCGCCGGATCACCTGAATGTCGGCGGCGGGCAGACCTTCCTTTGCATGGTTCTCCAGCATGGCCTGCAGTTGACGCACGTCGGCCATCACCTCGCGGCGCATACGGCCCCAACTCACCGGCTTAGGCTCTTCGATGCGTTTGCGGCAGACATGGATGATGTCGTACTCGATGGTCTGTGAACCGAAGGTACCCGGCTTTGCACCTTCGCCCTTGGTTTCGTCGGAGCGAATCGGATACGTCGCTTCAAGGTAGTAGCCCGCGTCGAACAACGACTCCAGCACCGCAACCCACGGCTCATCCTCGCTGTGGTGGAAGGTGAAGGCCAGAATGCCGCTGGGTTTGAGGACCCGATGCGCTTCGCGCCAACACTGCGTGAGCAGGCGCTGGTAAAAGCCATCAGGGTCTTCCGGCTCGCGCGCCTTGTTGGCCACCGCCTCCAACGACTTGGGCGTGTAGTCGGCGCTGAAATAGTCAGGGTACTTGTCCTTTAGCGCGAGGCGCAGCCAGACGTAGAAGAAATCCGATAGCTCTGAGTAGTGCAACAGCCCGCCGAAGGGCGGATCGGTGATGACCAGATCGAGGCTGGCCGATGGTGCGTGCGAGAGATCTGTGGACGAGCCTTGGTACACGCCAACTTCGCCGACTGGATCATCAGACATGACCTTTTCGCTTTTGCCGGTCAGTTGAGCGGCAAGCACGGGATCGTGACGCTTCAGGCTCTCGATGCTAACTGCCTCCCATGGCTGAGTCGCCCACTCGCGACCTTCACTGACGCCTTCGATGCATGAGGCCCAGTTTCCGCGACCCAGGGATGAGAAAACGCAGTTCTCAACGACATTGCTCTTGGGGTGATAGTTGTTGTTACTCATGTGCGGCACGAGCTTGTCGTACCCAATATCCCAAAAGCAGAACAGGTTTTGATTGCGCAGATACTGTTGAAACGCACCGAGCACAAATTCCCGCACCCGCCAGTCGTAGCTCCCAACATTGACGATGGCCTTCAGCAGTTGCGCGTGAATCAGCAACTGGCGCGGATTGAACATCGTCCACCAGTGCGTATAACCGTGGTTGGGAATCCCACCGTTGTTCAAGTGGGTCATGAACCCATAAGGGATGGTCTGATCAATGCGG
>NZ_JAGHWR010000099.1:0-5988 GCF_017746155.1 Xanthomonas sp. D-36-1 | reverse complement strand
AATCCGCAACATCGTCGCCAGTGCGTACGGCTGCCGACCTGGCCGCCCCGACACTGGATAGTGCGGCGCGATCAGGGCAAGCAGTTGCTGCCACGGAACAACCTGCTCCATCTCGGCAAGAAAGATCTCGCGCCGGGTCTGCTTACGCTTGCCCAAGCCCTCAGCGTCACCGAACGTCAGCTGCATGGATGAATCCTCTACATAAGGCGATAGTGTCGCGCATCTGCGGTGAGTTGATCAGACCTTCCCTAAAAGATCGTGTCAACAGTCACTTTCGAAAGTGTTCGATAGCACTCTGATAATGCACTCGATCCTTGCCGCCATTGACCTGCAACGGTGCGTGCAAGGATATTGGGTGCCCACCGGGCATCGTTGTCACATGACCAGTCACTGACCAATTCCCTGCGACCAGACCAATTTTGCGGCGCCCACGTTGCGGCCCCGGCATTGCAATCACTGCTGGCTGCGTCAGCGTCCTTCGCAGCGTGCTCATGTGTGTTCCAAAGCGCGTATCGCGTGGACTTGCGCAGGCGAATCCGTGCCCCGATGACTGCGTGCCGCGCCATGACGACAACGTTGTCAACGGATGAGCCTATACGCCGTCCAATCGCCGCAACGACCACATCGACCGTGACGCATGCACGCTCATGGTGCAGAAGACGGACACGGTGGCACGTCGCCAGTCATGGCGTTTCTAGTGCAATCGACCTTCATCGTTGCGCAAAAACCCGCGCTCCGGAGTAGCAGCGAAGCCCAGCAATTGCAGTCCGACACCCAACACTGCGTCCTGCGCTGGATCCACGCGCGACTGCAGTTGCCAGCGTCCGTCGGGCCAGAGTTGCAGCTGCGCCTCGGCCTGCACGCCGGCGGGCAATGCGGTGTCGGGCAGCAAGGTCAGCACGGCGGTGTGATCCAGGCACGCCGGCTGCCCGGACAAGCGCAGCGGCGGCAGGCCGGGCAGCGCGCCCGCCCCGCTTGCCAGCAACTGCAGGCTGACCCGCCCATGCGCCTGCACGCAGCCGGTGGCATCGAATAGCAGATCGACCTGCTGTAGCTGCAATGCCAGATCGATCAGTGCCACGCCACCCGGCTGGCGCACCAGTAGTTGGCCCTGTGCATTGCGAATGCCGCGTTGTGCACCGTCCACCAACAGCAGTTGCAACTGTGTGGACTGCAAATGCACCTGACGTTGGCCACGCAACAGCGGCCAGACCCGCGGCCGCACCGCCACATCGCCGAACACGATGCCTTGCCATTGCACCTGCCGCAACGTGCCGGCCCAGATCGGACCCTCCACATCCAGCACCGAGAACGGCAGCCCCTCGCGCGGCAGCACCAGGCGCAACGGGACAAATGCCAGCAGCGCGACGCCCGCCATCGACAACACGATCAAGCCCCAACGCACGCGTGTCACGGTCCCGATTCCGCAAACCCGCAGCGTACGCGGAGTTGGCCCTGATCGCGTGCCACGCTCAGTTGTGTCGGCGCCAGGCCGTGCGTCTGTCGCAATCGCTCAAGCCAGCCGAACAGCGCGGCGGCACTGACGGCCTCGATCTGCACCTCCACCCCGCCCGCGGCGCTGCGCTGTTGGGAGGTGATGTTGACGCCGGCATCGCGTGCGCTGCCTGCGATGATCTCGGCCAGGGCCGCTGAGCCCGGTGCGGCGGCGCGTCTGGTCGACGCTGCCTGCGCAGATGCATCGAGCACCAGCTGCGCAGCAGCCGCATAGCGCGCCCAAGCCCGGTCATGCCAGTGCCGCAATGGGACGTAAAGCGCATACCAGCCCACCAATGCCGCCAGTGCGGCGCACATCACACCCAGCATGCGCCGCTCACGCGGCGCCCGCGCCTGCCACCAGTGCGTGCCGCGTTGCACAGGTGCCTTCATCGTAGTGGCCCCAGCGTCAACGGTGTCCGCATGCGACCATCTTCGACCTGGCTGCTGCCCGGATCCACGTGCCAGCCGGCATCCGCAAGCCGCGCCGAGAGCTGCTGCAGGCTGGCGTCATCGTTGTGCAGCAAGGTCACGCGCAACGGCTGTGCGGCGTTGTAGTCCAGCTGATCCAATTCTGCCGCTGGAAGGGTATCGACTGCGCCGAACAAGGTGCTCAGTTGCACCGCCAGGCGATCGGTCGCCGTGCCGGCCTGCCGACGCGCCTGCAATGCGGCTGGCACCGCCGCTGCATCGCGCGCACCCAACTGCGTGGCGGCGCGCGCTTGCAGTACACGCGCACCGATCTCGTAGCGCAAGGTCTGGGCCAGCAACAGCAACCCCGGCGATAGCAGCACCAGCGCAGCCAGCACCGCCAGCCGGCGCGGAGCGCGCTGTTGCTCAGCAGCGGCCTTGTTCGCGAACGGGTGCTGCAGGAGATCGATCGGCACGTGCGCAGCGTAGCGCGCAAAGCAGGCGATCGACTGCGTCGGGTCGGGCCCCGGCGGCACTGCCGGCACACGATCGCCCAGCAGCAGACGCGCTGCCTCTGGCTCCAGGCTGCAGGCCAGCTGTGCGCCGCGGATCAGCCAACGGCCGTCCCAGTGCGTCACTGCTACCGTCGCATCGACACCGGGCTCCAGCAACAGGCAATCCGGCACCACCGCATCGGGAGCGAAGCCGAGTTGCGTTGCGCGCGCCAGCCACTGCTGCATCGCTACGCTGTCCACTGCGGCGATCACCACATGCAGCGCCTGCGTCTCAATCGCCAGATGCTCGGCCAGTTGCAGACGCGCGGCGGCCCGTGATTGCGCCATGCTGCGGCCAGGCAAGCGCAACCAGCGCAGATGCACATCCACACCCGGCACCACCAGGAGGGTGCGCGCGGGTGGCTCGGGCGGCGTGGTGGCTTGACCCACCGACTGCACCTGCCCCTGCGCATCCACACGCACCGCAATGGATTCGGCGGCTGCATCGGCTGGCAGCAACAACAACGTGGTGGTCATTGGTCAGAACTCCATTGGCGTGCGACCAGTCGGACCCGGCCTGCCGTTTCCTGTTGCAGCAACGCTTCCAGCATGACCTGCGCGCCGGCATGGTCGACCTGGCTGTAAAGAGAGAAGTAACGGGTGCGCAGTGCGAGCTGTTCCATCACCGCATTGGACAACTCGGCCTGCACCAGCGCCGGCTGGCTGAGAAACATCCGGATGTCGCGCCATCCTCCAGCCGGCCGTGCAGCGATAACGCGTCGCGCGGCCGGCAGCTCCAGCGCTCCTCCGGTCAACGCCACCAGCACCGGCGCATCGTCCAGGCGCAGCGTGTTGATATTGATCGGCGACAAGCGGCCCTCCGGCAATGCGCAGACATACGGCTGCAGTTGCGCAATCAGTTGCGGCGTATAACCGGCAATGGCGCGCAATTCGCTGACGCCTTCCAGCAGGGTTGCACCGGTGCGCTGCGGTGCGGCGGCCTGCAGGTAGCGGTCGTCTTCGGCACCGTGCACGCCCGGCTGTGTGTCGGAGTCGATCCAGTCCACCAATGCGTCGGTCAACGCATGCGCCTGTTGCGGGGCGATGCCCAACACGTCGAGCAATGCGCGATATTGGCGTGCTCCCTCATCGCTACGCTGCCATTGTTCGGGCGCACCAACGACCACGCTGTTGAGATTGAAGCAGCCGCCGCGATCGCGCAGACGCACGCTCACCGCACCGTCATCCAGTGGAAAGCGGATCGGCTGGTCGTTCCAGCCGCCGTCCAGCGTCGTGCGCAGCGGATCGCGCTTGGACAGCGCCTGCAAGCGTTGCCGCGCAACGGCCTCGCTGCCCAGGGCGTACCACTGCGCTTGCGTCATGGCTTCGCCATTGCCGCTGCGGCGCAGACCAAAGCGCAGGTCTTCCAGCACGGCCACCATCAGCAAGGTCATCACGGCAACCAACAGCAATACCGTGAGCAAGGCCACGCCGCGTTGCCTGGCAGGTACGTGCAATGCCATCACCTGCGCCCTTCCGGCAACAGGAACAGTTGGCGTACGCGCCCCCAGTGCTCCAGGTCCAGCTCCAACGCGATCGCATCCGGCAACGCTTCAAGCCCACCGCTCCAGCCATCGCTCCATTGCGCCCGGTAATGGAATGCCACCGCCGCCGAACGCACGCCGCGCAACAGCACTTGCGGCGTGCCAGCTGCCGCGCCGTCGAGCGCAGAGCGTGCGCTGCGCTCCAGCCGCCCATCCACGACCCGATATTCCACGTATTGCAGCGACGCACGCGGCGCCTGGTCCGGATTGCTCCAGCCACGTCGCACGAACCCGAACAAGGGCCCGTACGTCCCGGACGCACTCGCAACAAATGCGCTGCGTGCGGCGCTGCCCTCGCTGTTGCGGGTACGGCGCACCGCGGCCTGCTGCAGGTCGCTGCGCAGCAGGCCATGGGCCAATTGAAAGTCGCGAATCTGCTGCAGCCGCGCGCGCACGGCATCGCGCTGATCGATGCTCTGCCGCATCACCGCCACCGCAGCTGCGGCCACCAACGCGAACACCGCCAAGGCCACCAGCAGTTCGATCAAGGTGAAGCCACGCGTGCGCTGTTTGCGGATCATTCAGCGCTCCGCAAGACATTCAGACCGGCAACTTCCTGCACTTGGCCTGCGGGGCGCACGCGCACCTCGATCCGCAACAGGCCTGCAGCGCCGGCCGGCAGCGACTGGCGTTGCCACTCCCAGCTGCGCCCGCCGAGCATTACCTGCCCGTTCGCAGGCGCACGGATTGCCGGAGCCGGCGCCAGCGTCGCTTCAATCGCCTGGTTTTCTGCCACCACCGCGGCAAGTGCGCGCTCTTCCAATACCACCGCGGTGCGCGTGCTCTCGCCGGAAAGGTTCAACAGGCCGACCACCGCCATGCCGAAGATCGCCAGCGCGACGATCAGTTCGAGCAGCGAGAATCCGCCCGATGCGCGTGCGTTAACGAGAGGGCGCATCGACCTGCACCACGCCTGCGGCATCTACCACTATCTGCATCTGTTGCCGGCCATCGCCCAATGCGATGCGCTGCGGTGTGGCCGCACCGGTGGGGTCGAAGCGCACACTCACGCGTGTACTGTCGGCAGGCAGCTGCACCTGGACGTCTTGCGGCCAGCGCATCGCGGCAAATGGCGCTTCGTCCAAGGCGACCCACTGCTGCTGCGCCTGACGCCGGAAACCATAGCCGCCGGCATCGATGCTGACCTCCACCATGCGCAAACTCATGATCGCCTCGTCGCGTGCATGCATCAGCGCGCTGGCCAGCGCGTCGGCATGATCGTGCAGATCGCGCCGCGTATCCGGCAAGGTCATCACCACCAAACTGCTGGCCAGCGCGGCAATGACCAGAACGGCAAGCACTTCGAGCAAGGTAAAACCACGCGCGCATCGGTTGGCCATGGGCATCGGCACGCGCGGGGAACACTGCCGTGGAGGGCCCAGCACTGCAGACACGGCCGGCACTCAGCGCCAGTTGCCGATATCGGCATTGTCGGCGTCGCCACCTTCAGCACCGTCTGCGCCCAATGCGTACACCTCGAAGCTGCCATGACGGCCCGGACGCCGGTACTGGTATGCATGGCCCCACGGGTCTTCCGGCAGCCGGCGGATGTAGCCGCCCTGCCGATAGCGCTCCGGTCGCGTCAATCCGCTCGGCGGGTTGAGCAAGGCTTGCAGCCCTTGTTCGGTACTCGGGTAGCTGAGGTTGTCCAGGCGATAGGTTTCCAGCGCCTGCTCCAGTACCGCCACGTCGGCGCGGGCTTTTTCCATCATTGCGCGATCCTGGCTGGGCATCACATTGATCATCACCACGGTGGCGAGCAGGCCGATGATGACGATGACCACCATCAGCTCGACCAGGGTGAAACCACGCATGCGTCGCTGTGCTGTAAGCGAACTAGGGAAGGTCTGAACAACGAGACCTGACAGGGCGGAAGGTGGCGTCGTTCCGAAGAGTGGCTTTTGGAACTTCGGAATTTCGCCATTTCTGGCGCTTTCCGCGGGAATTTCCCGGTTCACAGACGCACGCTCCCCATCGCCGGCAGT
>NZ_JAGHWR010000098.1:0-4289 GCF_017746155.1 Xanthomonas sp. D-36-1 | reverse complement strand
GCCGGCGATGGGGAGCGTGCGTCTGTGAACCGGGAAATTCCCGCGGAAAGCGCCAGAAATGGCGAAATTCCGAAGTTCCAAAAGCCACTCTTCGGAACGACGCCACCTTCCGCCCTGTCAGGTCTCGTTGTTCAGACCTTCCCTAATGGCCACCTCGCTTCCGCTTCTGATGTTTCCGCAAGCAAGAACCATCCCACCGCCCAAAGGACGGCCTATCGTAATCGGCCAACCCCATGTTCCCGGACATGGAAAGCAGGTGGAGCGCTTGGATGCGCAACTGACCACGTTGCAACAAGACTTCGAGCGCTACAAAGCCAGCGTCAGCGGCTCAGTGGCTGGCCTTGAGCCTGAAGCGGTCTTGGTGATTGAAATTGCAGGCAGCGTCAATGAGTTTCGGCAGGCCGTCGAAGCCATTGGCCTGGAGTGGATGGGCGAATGGGATATTGATGACATTCCGCCCGATGAGGATTTTTTCGAGCGCAACACCAAAGGGGAGCGCACAAACAAGGCCGTCAAAGGACGCATGTTCCTCTCGCTCGGCAACGAAGCAGGAATGCGGGAGCTTCTCTCGCTGTGGGAGAAGTGGCGGGACAACAAAATGCTGCCAAGCGGAAAAACAAAATGGCGCGATGTCTTCAACCAGACCGTGCAAATCCGCCGTTGGGGAATTGAAGAGGCGCTGCGCGAGACAGGCATGCTGGATTGCTGGCAGGATTTGCTGAACCCCATCAATCCTGCTCAAGCGATCCGCTTTCAGATCGAGCTGTTTTACCGCAGATCAGAAGACAGGCGTAGGCAGAGCGAACGCAACGTCGCCACTCTTCTGCAAGCTGCGGGTGGTAAAACTTTGGGCGGCTTCATCGACATGCCGGAAATTGCCTTTCACGCGGTGAAGGCTGAACTGCCCGCAGTACGCATCCAGCAGCTTTTGAACGACCTGGAGTCCGAGAGCCACGACACTGACATCCAGCTCTTCAAATTTCATGGCGTCATGTATTTTCGCCCCACCGGGCAAAGCCTTGCAGTCACGGAAGATGGTGAAGGAGTCGATACGGAAATAGCGGAAGGGGTCGTTGACCTTCCTCCCATCGCGGCCATTCTCGACGGCGTGCCCAATGTGCAACATCAGGCACTGAAGGGGCGCTTGCTGTTGGACGACCCGGACAATCTTTCCGCGCAGTACCAACCGGGCGACAGAAAGCACGGGACGGCAATGGCGTCTCTGGTGGTGCATGGAGAAATGGCAGGCGGCCAAGCCGATCCGTTGCCGCGTCTGGTATACGTGCTGCCCATCATGCAGCCAGACCCTCATTCCCTGAACCGGAGTGAGCATGTCCCCGACGAAGTATTCTTCGAGGATCGCATCGCGCGAGCTGTTCGGCGGATGTTTGAAGGCGAAGGCGCGGTGCCTGCACAGGCTCCCACCATTTGCATCATCAACCTTTCCATCGGCGACCCTTCACGCCCGTTCATTCACACACCCAGCCCTTGGGCAAGACTGCTGGATTGGCTGTCGTGGAAATACCGCGTGCTTTTCTGTGTCAGCGCCGGGAACTATCCCGAAGCCATCAACATTGCACTGTCTGGAACGGACTACTTGGCCTTGGCCGATCCGGAGAAGGTCGAGCATGTGCTCAAGTGCATTCAGGCCCAGTTATCCGGACGGCGCATCCTGTCCCCGGCAGAAGCCATCAATGCGATCACTGTCGGCGCGACCCACGCTGACAGTGCCGGAAACTACTACCAAGGGCAGCGTACAGACTTGCTGCCCGGCGCATCGTTGTTCAGCCCTGCCGCACGGTTTGGGCACGGCTTCCGTCGCTCAGTCAAGCCGGAAATCCTGTTCCCCGGTGGTCGGCAGTTGTATCGCACGCCAGTGCTGGACAGCCAAACCGTCTATCAACCCGATGGCGGGCTTGCAGCGCCGGGGCAACAAGTCGCCTGGGACAGCAATCAGGCTGGGGCTCTGTCGAAAACCGTCCATACACGCGGCACCAGCAACGCCACCGCCCTTGCCACGCGCAGTGCGGCACGCATTTATGAAGTGCTCGATGCGCTGCGCGGGGATCACGAAGACAGCATTCCGCAGGGGCTCATTTCCGTGCTCATCAAGGCGCTACTGGTTCATGGTGCCAAGCAGGATGATGACGCTTGTGCGGCCATTACTGCCGCGTTGAAAACGCGAGATAACTCGCGCCAATTCAAAGAGGTGATGTCGCGCTATCTTGGCTATGGCGCCGTGCAGATCGAACGTGTTTTGGCATGTACCGAGCAGCGCGGCACGGTGCTGAGCTGCGGCGAAATCCGTGAGAACGAAATCCACGAATATCGCCTGCCGCTACCGCCTGGCCTGTCCAGCAGCCAGGAATGGCGTCGGATGGTGGTGACCTTGGCATGGTTCAGCCCGGTCAATCCTGGCCATCGGAATTTCCGCGAAGCCAAGCTGGAAATGTCCCCAGCCAATAACTGGGGCACTTTGCCGCTGAAGCTTGCGCGTCAAGACGGTGATCACAATCAGGTGCTGCGCGGAACAGTGCAGCATGAGGTACTCGAAGGCACAGACCAAATCGCGGCATTTCAGGACGGCGACAGCATCTTGCTGCACATCGCGTGCAAGAAGGATGCAACGGCACGTCTGGACGATGCCATTCCCTATGGCCTGGCTGTCACCCTGGAGGTGGCCGAAGGCATCCAGATTCCAATTTACGAACAACTGCGCACCCGACTTCAGCCTCAAGTCGCTGTCAGTGCAGTTGGGGGTACACCTTAAATGGCCACCAAAAAAGAACTACTTCAACAAGCCGTCGCCAAAGCCGTAGGTGCGGGAAAGCCAGTGGCGCTGGAAACCGTCGATTTCAACGATCCCAATCGCCCCAAGACCTGCCTAGAGGTGGACTTCCCGATCTTGCCCGTCAATCAGGTGGCGATCATCGAAGGCAACGCGGGCAAGCCGATTTACCAGATGTCCAAGTGGTGGGCGCGGCGACGCTCCAGCGTGTTCCGCTCCATGCTGATCGCAGCGGCGACCAAGGCTCCGGAAGATAAATCGCACGCGGCCAAGCTGGTGTGGGACAACTACTACGCCAACCACCAGAAGAAAGGCGCGTTCAAGCACCTGAAGGTGGCGGACATCTTCATGGGCGGCGGCACCACACTGGTGGAAGGCTCCCGCCTCGGCATGCAGATGGTCGGCAACGACCTCAACCCGGTCGCGTGGTTCGTGGTCAAGCAGGAGCTGGCCAACGTCGATCTGGAGCAGGTCAAGAAGCTGCTTGCCGACATCGAGGCCGAGGTCAAGCCGCAGATCATGCCGTACTACTACTGCGATGGCCCGGAAGGTGAGAAAGGCACGTGGACGCATTTGCCGTCGAACAAGGCGATGCCTGCCGACTTCGATCCACTCACCATCCCGCAGAGCGAGCGCAAGGACTACCGTTACGAAGGGCCGGAGGCGATCTATACCTTCTGGGCCAAGCACGGCCCTTGCCAGGTGACGGGTTGCGGCCACCGCACGCCTATCATGACCAGCCCGGTGATGGCGGTGAAAACCATCAGCGTGAAGCACTGGGAACACACATGCAGTAAATGCAGCGGCGAATTCCACGTTGAAGAGGAAACCGCACGGATGGCGCCGGATGCGCCGCTGATTGTCGCGCCGGATGAACACCCGTTCTCCGTACTCGACCGCAAGAAGGGCGTGATCTGCCCGCACTGCGGCCACACTGCGCTGGTGAATCTGGGGAAACCGAAGAAACCCAACAAAAAGGTGGAACTGAGTCTGCTGGTGCATCCGCAATGGCTGGCGGGCGAAGCGAAGCAGGATGCTACGGGTGCGGCCTACGGCGGTTCGGCGCAGGACGACGTGGCGGCGACCACGCGATGGGACGTTGCACGCGCCGCGAAGATTCGTCTGCTGGAGGTGCGCGGCGTGCTGCCGAGTGAGCTGAACGACCCGGAAACAGGTGTCACCTTTGTGCCTGAGAAAGGCACGGTGCCGAAGCGGTCACACTACACCTGCGCGGCCTGCGGTACGGTGCAGGACGTGCTAACCACGATCAAGGCCACGGGCAAGACCGGGCAGATGGCGGCCTACGCGCTGCAGGGCTATGCACCAAAACGCGATGAAGCGGGAAAACCTTACGGCGGTCGTTTCTTCGCTGCTTACGACGCGGTGCACGCTCGGCAGTACGATGCCGCGTTCGCGGAATGGGAAGCGCGCAAAGATGCCGATTTGAAGGACTACTGGCCGCGCTCCGAAGTGCCTTATGGAAACTCTGAACAATCCGTCC
>NZ_JAGHWR010000097.1:0-29462 GCF_017746155.1 Xanthomonas sp. D-36-1 | reverse complement strand
TGCCGGCGATGGGGAGCGTGCGTCTGTGAACCGGGAAATTCCCGCGGAAAGCGCCAGAAATGGCGAAATTCCGAAGTTCCAAAAGCCACTCTTCGGAACGACGCCACCTTCCGCCCTGTCAGGTCTCGTTGTTCAGACCTTCCCTAAAACTCTTGCAATCTCCCAAAATGCAACGCCGCGAAATAATTATGTCGATCAAAAAATTTCGCTATCCCCATAAAAGAACTTAACGGCCAACTTATTACTTTTAACCACTAAATTAATTACACACCGTGTCCAAACCTTGCCTCCACTCAAATTAGAAGACAAAAAATATTTCCGCAATTTAACCAGAAGCTCGGTTAGATCCCTAACAGCTCGCCCGTCCGGATCAAACCAGTGAACCTCACCAGTCGTCTCCACATAATCAAACTCATATCTACCCCCATCATTTTCATCAAACAATTCAGCCCTCACAATTATTTCACAAGCGCCATCAGGTCCTGCATCGATCAAAAGCTGGCCAATTTTTTCATAAAGATCTTGATCACTCACAAACGACCTCCCGGAGAATTAGTGAAATCCATTATTATCGGACGCCCGTCATCGATTGAATATTTTACCGAGAAACTATCTGGACGAGTGGCGGATCCTGAATAAATTGGTTCTATCTTTACTTTAACAGATTTCCTGCTCTTTAGCGCATTTGCCCATTCATTTTCCATTGACTTCCAAGCACCCTTATTAAGGTTGGCATTCATTGGAACCAAATTCAACTTCTCTCCCGGACCATCAAAAATGCTAGCTATAAGGTGCCCTCCCTCATCATCAGGAAGACCACAGTTGCCGGCTTTACACTGCTGATAACCGTTGCGATCCTTACTCACCAAAGACAGGTTGGCCTCAACATAATCGACTCGCCCGTCAGAATCGGTCCTGTAGACCTTGTTGCCGTCAACATTATAGATAGCGTTTGATTCCGGCTTATTTAAAGATTTATTCCACCCGCCCTTCTCACCAGAGGACAAGTTTACTTCTTTATAAATGCCTCCATCCTGCGCTTGTACAACTACTTCACCATCCTTTGTTAATAGACGACGTGATCCGTTCGGCAAAAATCCTACTTCATTGACATTCGAGCTACTGGAGTCAAGGACACCATAGCCGCCCGGCAACTCGGGATAATTGATTGATCCAGACACATCAACTTTGTTATCACGAATGGAATCAATCAAAACGCTTGGGTCAGAAGGCTTGGGCCTCAGCACCGGCACCTCTACAAAATCGCCTGACGACTGAACAAAAATAGCCGGATCTTTAACCGCGCTCGGTAAAGGAACATCAAGCTCCTTACGCACCTGTAACACGTCCTTGAATATATTTATAATTTTACCGGCAGCAACCTCACCTACTTCACCCGCCTTAGCAAACAGTATTTCCTGTGCAACAGCACTCAGTGCTTCATCGACATTTCCGGTTAGCAAGTTTCTAGTCACATCCGCAGCAAATCCGACGTCACCCGTGAACGTGGTGCCGATCGTCCATGCATCCTTGTTCAGGACACCGCTAACGTAATCGTTTGCCCAGCCCGCACTTGTCCTGTTAAGCGCCTGCAGTAAATAGCGTTGATCCGTCGCACTGACCGCCGTTCCAAGAACTGTCCCATATACCTGGTCAAGTGCTGTCGTACCGCGAAGATTCCCTGCAAACATCGAACTGTCATTATATTGATGCCAGTCGGCCGCAAAGTCGGTGTAAGTACCGTGTGTTGCCTTGATGTTATCCAGGAAGTTAGATGCAGGCCCGTCCTGAGCAACCTGCCCTCCCATACCAAGCACCTCGTTCCAGCGACTGTCCGTTTGACGCATCGCTTGAACGGTCAGACGTTGCCGAGCTATTTCGATCTGTTGCGGTGTGCAGGATTGCCCGCATTCCAGTGCTGCAAAATCTGCAGCGTTGGCATTAATCTTGGCAAGCTCATCAGGATGAAGCTGCCGATTGAACAGATCGCCGGCCAAAGCGGTGTTGGCTCCTGCAAGGCCACCCAGGGTTCCACCAATGGCAGCACTTCCAAGCTCCATCAACGCCCGATAGGTTTCGCTATCACTTGTGACCCCGTTATCCCTTAGATATCCGGCCATCGCCAGCTTCGCCTTTTCGGCACCTGCAGCAGCGAGTGCGCCTCCCGCCACATCACCTCCACCCAGCGCTGCCACCGCCGCGCCGGTGAGACCGTGCAGCAATGTCTTGTTCAAGCCCCCATCGGACCAGCTGTCCATCTTGGCCTGAGCTTCGGCCATTCCTTGCGAATCGTTGGTGCTGTATGCCGTCGCGTATTCGCTTAGCGCTCGCTGTTGCATGCTGCTGGCGATATCACCCGCCGCGCGGAACCCAATCTCCCCAGCCAGCCCCATCAGCTCTTTCTGATCTTCGATCTTCTTCTGATCGAAAATCTCTTTCAGCCCAGACTGCTGCAACTCGGTGGCACTGCGATCCAACCCTGCTAGTGCGGATTGGTCCCCATTGCGAATCTGGATAGAGCCGGCGGCGATGTCGCTCTTGGTCGTGCTGCTTGAGCTGTCGCTGGAGTTGCCCAGCATGCTCAGCCCGGTACCGATGGCCATGCTGCTGCCCGTGCCACCAGCCACCGAGACGCCGCTGGTCTTGTACTCGGCCTTGTTCTGCAGATCCTCGACCGTCAGGCTGCCGGTGGACAGCCGATTGAGGCTGGCATCGGCCGCACTTGCGATAGCGCCGCCAACCAACTTCGTGGCGCCGCCCACCGTGATGTCGAAGCCGCCATTGCCGGCCTGGATGCCGCTCTGTTCGGTAACGCTGGTGTAGCTGCTGTTGACCTTCTGCTGGCTGTAGCTGCCGCCGCTGCCCGAGCCGGTCGCCAGGGTCAGGCTGGCCTGCTGCTGCTTGCTCTTGTACTCGTTGGTGTCCTGCTCGCTCTTGATCAGCAGGTCGCCGCCGACATTCGCAAGGACCTTGTTGCCAACAGCTTGTGCACCCTGGATCGTAGTGTCGTTGCCGCTCACCAAGGTCAACGTGTCGTTGGCAGTGACCACGCTTTCCGCACGCAAATCGCTATTACCCTTGGCGCTGCCCTTGCCTGCAGATACTGTCAGATAGTAGCCAGTCGTCGCACCGACGCTGACACCGATCTCACCGCCAGCGTTCTTGTTCTCGAACTTAGTGGTGTTGGTCTCCTGATTGCTGAGCAGGTTGAGATTGTTTGCTGCGGCCAATGCCACGTTGTTGCCGGCAATCTTGCTGCCAATGACGTTGAGGTCGCCGCCGGTGGCTGCAATGGTGACATTGCCGTTGCTGAGGATGCGGCTCCCCCCGGTGCTTTCTTCATGTGTGCTGGTCTTGCTTGACGAATTGCTCGCACCAATGCCGAGACGAAAGCTCATGCCAGTTGCAGCTCCCGCCCCTTCTAATCCGCTCGCTGGCTCCTTGCCAGGTTTTGCCACATTTCCACCGACCGCTTGACCTTGATAGCCAGCCAAAAAATTGTCTGGAGTTGTTTTTGCTTGATCGACCGTCGCACCTGTCGCGTAAGCAGCACGCGCCGCATAGAGCGCTTTCAGCCTGTCGTCGTCCACATCGGAAATCCGCTTGGCAGCACCATACGCTGCCAATGCGGTATCGACGACGCCACCACTGATACCCAACGTGATGCCCGCACTCTGCTGCTTGGACGTCTGCACCGTGTCCAAAGTGTTTTCCGCCGCAGCAATCGTGACCTCCTTACCCACGATGGTCGTGCTGGTGGCGCTCAGCACATCGCTACCGGTGATGGCCACCTTGTTGCCGGCGGTCATCGTCACCGAGCCGTCGGTGCTGCCGACCAGGCCACCGGTATTGGTGACCTCGGTAACGTCCAGGCCGTCGGTCTTCTTAGTCACGCCCAAGGCGACGCTGAATCCACCACCGCCGTAGAGACCAGACTTCTTGACGGTCTTCTCATGCTCTTCGCTGTGCGTGTTCTGCACCGTGTCCAGCGTGAGGTTGTTGCCTGCGGCCAACACCACATTCCCGGTGCTGGCGACTTGCGCACCCTGCGACAGCAGATCGTTGCCTGCCGCAATTTGTACCGTGTCGCCACTGAGCGTGGTGGTGACCGCGACAGTGTCCTGCCACTCATCATGCGTGGTGGTGGTCTTGCTGCTGAACGTGCCCTTCTTCTTCTTGGTCATGTCCTGCACGGCATCGTGCTGTTCGCTGGCGGCGAGCAGGTTGACGTCGTTGCCGGCGGCCAGGGTGATGCCGCCTTCCTTGGTGGCGACCGATGCGGCGGTAAGGGTGATGTCGTTGCCCGCCTGCATGGCGAGGTTGCCGCCGGCACTGAACTCGGTGCCGTGGACGGTTTCGTCGCTCGTGCTGGTGGTTTGCTTGAAGCGCTCGCGCGTCTCGAGCGTATCGCTGGTGTCGACCGTGGTCAGCGTGCTGGCGTTGATGTCGTTGCCGGCGCTGATCCCCAAGCCCTTGCCTGCATCGAGCTTTGCGGCAACCAGGTTGACGTCGTTGCCGGCGCTGAGGATCAGGTTGCCGCCGGCGGTGAGCGCCTGCTGGTCGATGGTCTGCGTGGTTGTGGTGGTGGTGACGCGGGTCTTGCCGTCGCGGCTGTTGTAGCTGTTGGTCTCGGTCTCGTTGAGCACGGACTCGACGTTGAGGTTGTTGCCCGCCGCAGCGATCAGATCGCCGCCGGCCTTGACGTCGGCCTGGCGGATGGTCAGGTCGTTGCCGGCAGTCAACTGCAGGCTGTCGCCGGTGCTGATGTTGGTGCGGGTGACGACCTTGCCATCCAGGCCGGTGGTCGGCGTCAGCGACAGATTGTTGCCTGCCTGCAGTGCCGCGCTCCCACCAACGGCGATGGTCACGCCATGCAGTTGCAGGTCGTTGCCTGCAAACATCACCAGATCCTTGCCAGTGGTCACCGACACCGCGTCGCCGCCACGCATCAGGCCGTTGTCGTCGCGTAAGGCGCTGGGCGTGAGGCTGAGGGTGTTGCCGGCGATCAACGCCGCGCTGCCGCCTGCCTGCATGCGGGTGCCGGTCAATGTCATGTCGTTGCCGGCCATCAGTTGCAAGGAGTTGCTTGCAGTGATACCCGACAGGATGCCGACGCCGTTGATGGCCTTGGTCGCTTCACTGACCAGGTTGTTACCGGCCACCAATGCGACATCGCGGCCCTGGATCTGGCCTTGATTGAGCAGGTCGTTACGCGCTTCCAGCGACACGCCGCCAGTGCCGCTGATGCGGCCCTGGTTGAGCAGGTTGCCGGCGGTGATGCTGACATCGGCACCGGCGATGACGCCCTGGTTGTTCATGGCGTTGCTGGCATTGAGCTCGACGTTGCCGCCGGCAATCAACGCGCCGTTGCCACGCAGTTGCAGCGAGTTGGACGCCAGGTACACCACCGGCACCAGCACGGTCTGGCCCTGGTACTCCTGCTCCACCATCCACACGATGTCCTGCGTCAGCGCGGCCGCCTGCGCGGCGGTCAAGCCCACGCCCATGCTTAGTTGCAGCTCGCCTGCAGCGGCCACGCCGGATTCGAGCAAGGCGCGGTACTGCGCCACGCCGTCGGCATAGTTGCCCAGATAGCGGCGGCCGGTGAGCTGGGTGATCTGATCCAGCACCAGACGCTGCTCATAGAAGCCATCGCCCAGGCGGGTCTGGGTCCACTCCGGGTCCACGCCCAGCTTGTCGAGCAGGAAATCGCTGCTGATGAAGTTGTCGTAATTGACGAAGCGCGGATCGGTCTCGATCAGGTAGCGACGGCCAGGGCCGTTGCTGCGCCAGGCGTTGATGCCGCCCAGGCTGGTTGCTGCGCGGCCCATCGCCGTGCGATCGGTGGCCATGCCATTGGACAGGCGATACAGGCCGCCGATGGGCAAATCGATCTGCGTCAGCGATGTCTGGCCACCGCCAACGATGTTGGTGACGGGAATGGTGGCGGGATCGACACGCGTGCGGGTTCCATTCGTACCTGCGGTGACACCGGTACCGGCGGCGGTGGTCTGCACATTTGCCTGATCGATGCTGCTGCGCACCAGGACGCTGTCGTTGGACATCACCGGTGCGACCGACATCTTGACGATGCCGCCCGACGTGGCCAGCGTGGCGTCCTGCGTGTTGGCGCCGACTTGCGTGCCTGCGCTGCCGCTGGTGCCGGTGGCAACGCGGATGCTGCCTGCGCTGCCATTGGCGCGACCGACCACGGCCTGACCACCCACACCAACGGCACTTTGCGTAGTGCGACCGTTCAAGCCGCCTTGCGCGCCCACGCCATTCAGTGAGGCATCACTGATGCTGCGGCCATC
This sequence comes from Xanthomonas sp. D-36-1, assembly GCF_017746155.1. Classification (NCBI taxonomy): domain Bacteria; kingdom Pseudomonadati; phylum Pseudomonadota; class Gammaproteobacteria; order Lysobacterales; family Lysobacteraceae; genus Xanthomonas; species Xanthomonas sp. D-36-1. Next base: position 23,148 of record NZ_JAGHWR010000097.1, on the reverse strand, counting down.
GCTACCAACAGCGCCGTTGCTGATGTTGGCGCCGTTGATGCTGACGCCTTGGTTGCCGGTCATGCTGGCGCCCAGGGCGATATAGCTGCTGCTGACCGTTGAGGAACTCAGCCGCTGATCTTCCTCTTCGTAATAGCACACGACCTTCTGCCCGACCGGCTGCATGCAGTCATTGGTAATCGCGGTGACGATGTGTTCCACATCGCTTTGCCGAACCGTCTGATTCAACGCCAGCGCCTGGTTGAGCAGCTGCTCGCCGCCTACGATCATCCCGTCCGAGAGCCCGCCAAGACCGCGCTGGTTGGCCGCGAACACGCCTGCTGCAGCGATGGTGGAGGCATTGTTGGTCACGCTCCCCGACAACAAGATGTTTCCGCCCGCCGCGATGCGTCCCTCAGCGCTTGCGGAAGACAGCTGTTCCTGCTGGATCACCTGATAGTTGCGATAAATGCCTGGCGCAAGCCCCGTGTAGGGATAAGGCGCCCGGGCGCCCTGGATGTTCCGGATCGCCTTGCCTTCGATCAGCTCACCACCCGCATACACATCGTCGTTGCCGGGATCGGTAGAAACGCTGGTTGTGTTAACGACACGCCGCCGGTTATTCAGCTGGTTGGCCGCAATCAAGATGCTCCCGTCGGCCTCGATACTGCCCGACAGGTTATTCACCACCCCGGTCCGCGATACCAAGGTGCCACCACTATCCTGCGCCCCACCAATTGCGATATTGCCCAGGCTGAAGATGCGCGCATCGCGATTGAGCAACTGATCGCGCACGATCAGGTTCATATTGCTGGTGGAACCCAGCAGGGCCGAACCATAGGCCGCATTGTCGGTCGCACCACCCAGATCGGCACCATTGACCAGCGTGCCGGTATTCACCGAGACATTGCCACCGACGATGCTGCCGGTGTTGTAGACGCTGTTGGCAACGAGCAACAACGCCCCGTTGCCGGAAACGCTGCCGGCATTGTCGATGACGTTACCGCCGTTGAGACGGGTGTCGTTGGAGAGGATGTTGGCGCCGGCGCGGTTGGTGATGCTGCTGGCGGTGATATCCAGGGTACGCGCGGCCTTGAGTGTGGACTCGTTGACCAGATTGCCGCCCACGCGCAGGTTGAAATTGCCATTGCTGACCAGGTCGGCGCCGGCGCGATGCGTGTAGTCGCTGCGCAGGGTCAGATCCAGCAGGTTCTGCGCGAGGATGCTGCCGCCACCGTCGAAGCCGACCGTGTCGATAAGCACATCGCCGACGCCGCCGGTAACGCTGCCGGCACCAATCTGGCCACCGGCATTGCTCAGGTTCTGCAGGTTCAAGCGAACCGATTGCTCGGCCTTGATCCTGCCGCTCTGGTTGTCGAGCGTGGCACCTGCCCGCTGCAGCAGGAAGTTGGCGCCGGCATAGACGCTGCCGCCCTGATTGTCCAGCACATTGGTATTGGCGATCAGGTCGCCGCCTGCCACCAACTGGCCACTAGTGTTGGCGACGCTGGCCGCATCGATTACCACACTGCCGCGCCCGCCCAGATTGCCGCTGGTGTTGGTCAATGCGCCGCCGGTGGTGAGGCGGGTCAGGCCACTGCCATTGTTGACGATGCTGCCTTGGGTGTTGTCGATCCGTCCGGCGGATGCGGTCAAGCTATTGCCGGCATCGAGCTGGCCACCGCTATTGAGCAATGCACCGGCCACCGCAACGCTCAGATCACGGCCGGCGCTGAGCTTGCCGCCCTGATGATTGTCCAACTGGCCACGTGCAGTGATGCTGAGGTCGCGCCCGGCCTGCAGATTGCCACCGGCGCTGCTGATGTTTTCTGCAATGATCACTGCATCGGTGCTGGCGCCGATCGTGCCGTTGCCATTGTCCAGACCGCGATTCAACTCCACCCGCAAACCGCCGCCTGCACCCGCATTGGCAACTGCCTGCACGGTACCGCCGGCATTGCTGAGGCTGTCGGCACGCAAGGTCAGCGCACCACCGCTGGCCTGAAGCAGGCCGTTACGGTTATCGACTGCGCCGCTGGTTTGCACGTTCAATGTCCGGGCCGACACCGAGCCTGCCAGGTTATTGAGGCTGGCAGCGGTCACCGCTGCATCGCCTGCCGCAGCGATAGCACCATTCTGATTAGTCAAGGCACCGCTGGCGCCCAGGGTCAGCTGACCCTGCGTCAGGATACGTCCGCCGCCGTTGCCGAGTGCACCGCGGCTGGTCACCGACAGCGTGCCGGCGCCGGCATGCTCGATACGGCCCTGCGCATTTTCGATGCTGGCAGCGGTGATGGTCAGATCCTGACCGTTACTGGCAAGCGTGCCTGCGGTGTTATCGATGGCACCCCCGATCACCACGCGAGTCGCAGCCGCGCCGCTCTGCACCAGACCACCGCCGACATTGCTGAGGCTGCCGCCGTCGATACTCAGCTGGTTAGCCTGAAGTTGCCCGCCGACAGTGTTGAGGCGGCCATTGTCGATAGCGCCGACGGCCTGCACAGTGAGCGTGCCGCCCGCAAGCAGATTGCCGCCACGATGATCGAGGCTACCGCCGGTAGCCAGTGCCACATTGCCGGTGGCACGCGTGGTGCTCCCAGCCAGCTGCAGCTGACTGCCCTGCGCTGTGAGGTTGCCGCCGGCCAGCAGTGTGCCGGAGGCAGCGAACTGACCATCGGCAACCAGGCTGAGTGTGCTCCCGCTGCCCAGGCTGCCGTCTGCGTTAATGCCAGCACCCACCGTACCGGTGATGCCAATCTCGCCTGCGCGAAGGCTTAAATTGCCCGCTGCAGTAGTTTGCCCGGCGTTTTCGATACGCGCGCCTTGCACATCGACCGTTGTCCCGCTGACAGTGCCCTGCTGGCGTACAACCGCATCGCTGACGAGTGCGAGTTGTTGACCCGCGACCTGGCCGGCAATGGTCAGATCACCTTTGGAACGCAGGTCGAGTGTGCTGGCTGCGCTCAGATTGCCGCTCTGCGTCAGCGCGCCATCGGCCTGTGCCGTGAACGCCCCTGCCGATGCCAAGCGGCCATTGAGCTGCAGGTCGCCACGGCTGATCAATGCCACATCGCCACGCTCGCTGCCCAACTGACCACTGTTGCTCAGCTGCCCCGCTTCCACGCGCAACGCATTGCCGCCGATCAGATCGCCGCGGTTATCCACCGCACCGCTGGCGCTGACACCAAGCCGCTGCAGGCCATAGGCCTGACCGGTTTGGCGCAGCGACCCGACATTAAGCGAGAGCTGATTGCCGGCACGAACGACGCCAGCGTTGTCGAGCAGGCCTGCGATGGACAACCTGGTGTCGCCTTGCGCAAGCAGCACGCCCGTTGCGGTGTTACTCGCGCTGGCTGCGGTCACAGTCAAGCCATCGCCAGCGGCGACCTGCGCGGCGTTGGTCGACGCGCCGGTTGCGCTCAGCACCACGTTGCGGTCTGCCTGCACCACGCCGGCAACCGCCAGATCGCCGGTGCTGCGTAGATTGATGTCGGTGGCGGCATCGAGTGCGCCACGGCTGTCGATCGCTGCGCCGTCCAGGCTGATCGCGACGCCGCTTTGCAACACTGCCGCTTGCCCGGTCGCAATCTGCGCACCACGCAGATTCGCACTCGCCGCGGATACCGCCTGCCCATCAAGGTTGAGTGTGCGCTGCGCCTGCAGATCAAGCTGCGATGCAGATTGCAGCGTACCTGCTGCAGTGAGATTGCGCCCGGCCTGCAGCGCGATGGACTGCGCCTTGACCGAACCGGCCTGATGCAGATCGCCGCCAGCGGCGGCGTGTAGCGTGCTGGCTGCTGCGACCACGCCCTGCAAGGTAACATCGCCCCGGCTGGTCAACGTCACGGTCGACGCTTCGCTGCCGAGCTGGCCGCTGCTACGCAGCGTGCCTGCTTCCACCAGCACTGCATCCTTGGCGATGAGACTGCCGAGGTTATCCAGCGTGCCGGTGACTGTGGCGGTCAACGCCTTGCCGGCGACAGCAGTGCCGCTCTGGTCCACGCTGGCTGCAGTGATCCGCAGATCGCCGCCGCTCTGCAGGCTGCCGGCGTTCTGCAATGCACCTGTCGCCAGCGTGACGCCGCCCGCTGCCGCAAGTGCGCCGGCTGCTGCGTTGTTGATCGAACCTGCCTGTAGCGAAAGGTCGCGGCCCGCAAAGACCTGGCTGGCGTTACCCAGTGCACCGCTGGCGCTCAACACGACATCGCGGTTGGCCTGCGCAACACCCGCCAGGGCAAGATCGCCTGTGCTGCGGACTACAAGATCCGTCCCGGCATCCAGCGTTCCACGGCTGTCGATTGCGGCGCCGTCCAGGGTGATGGCACCACCGCTTTTCAGGACCGCATCACGACCGGTCACGATACTGTTGCCGTGCAGGCTCGCATCTGTCCCGGCCTGCGCCTGCCCGTTCAAGCTCAGCGTGCGCTGTGCTCGCACATCCAGCGTGGAAGCCGATTGCAGGGTGCCACCGGCAACGAGATCACGGCCAGCCTGTAGCGCGACGGTCTGTGCGCTGAGCGTCCCTGCCTGTGAAAGGTCGCCCCCTGCCGTGGCTTGCAACGTGGTCGCGGCAGACACCACGCCTTGCAACGCGATTGCGTTCTGGCTGGTCAGCGCCAGCGCGCCGGTCACCGAGCCCAGCTGACCATTACTGACAATGCTGCCGGCGGTGATGCTCAACTCTTTGCCAGAGACCAACTGGCCTGCGTTTTCGAACGCACCGTTGGAAGCGATCGACAGCGCATCGCCGCTATAGACACGACCGCGCTGCAACAGCGACCCGGAGGTCAGCGAAAGTCCTCGCTCTCCGTGCAGGCTACCGCGATTGTCCAGTACCCCGGCAACGTCGACGCGCAAATCGCGCTTGGCACCCAGGGTTGCGTCAGACGCATTGGCGGCACTGGCAGCCTGCACGCTCAGATCGCGCGCGGCGATTACTTGGGCACCGTTGTTCAAGTTACCTGTTGCGGTCAGCGCAATGTCGCGGCCGGCCTGCGCTACGCCGCCCAGCGTCAGATCGCCCGCACTACGTAGAGTCAAATCATTCGCTGCATCGAGCGCGCCACGGCTATCGATGCTGTTACCTGCCAAGGTAATCGACGCGCCGCTCTGCAGCACCGCCACAGCGCTGGTTGTGATGGTTGCGCCATCGAGCGTGGCATCGGCAGCACTGGATGCCTGACCGTTCAATGCAAGCGTGCGTTGCGACTGCAGATCCAGGGTGGATGCGGACTGCAGGCTGCCATTGGCAGTGAGGTCTCGCCTGGCCTGCAACGCAATCGACTGCGCCTTGAGCGAACCAGCTTGCTGCAGATCGCCGCCAGCCGATGCCTGCAATGCGGTCGCGGCTGCAACCACACCGTCCAGCTGCATCGCGCCCTGGCTGCTTAATGCAACACTGGCCAGTTCGCTGCCCAATTGGCCGCTGCTGCGCAACGTGCCTGCATCGATCTGCAGCGCGTCCCTGGCGATCAGGTTGCCGCGGTTATCCAGCGTGCCGGCAACTGTGCCGCGTAAGGTCTTGCCGGCAGATGCGCTGCCATTTTGATCGAGACTTGCCGCCGTCATCTGCAGGTCGCCGGCTGCCTGTATGCGGCCGGCGTTTCTCAACTGTGCTGCCGCGGTGAGTGCCACATTCCCATCGCCCGCCAATACGCCGGCAGCGGTGTTCTCCAGGCTTTGTGCCTGCGCGGTCAGGGTGCGCCCGGCGAAGACCTGCGCTGCATTGGTCAGCGCCCCGGTAGCCGTCAGCTCAACATCGCCGCTGCCCTGCGCAACACCCGCCAGCGTCAGGTCGCCCAGGCTGCGTACACGCAGATCGCTGCGTGCATCGAGCTTGCCGCGGCTATGAATCGTGCCGCTATCCAATGCAATCGCTGCGGCGCCCTGCAGGACCGCATCCTGGCTTGTCGTCAGCGTGGCAGCGCGCATGCCGATGTCGCCACCAGCCTGGCCTTGCGCAGTGAAGGTCAAGTCACGTTGCGCCTGTAGGTCCAAAGTCGAGGCAGATTGCAGCGTGCCGCTCGCGGCGAGGTCGTGACCTGCTCGCAGCGCTACGGATTGCGCCTTCAGCGAGCCGGACTGCTGCAGATCGCCCGCAGCATTGGCCTGCAAGGTGGTTGCGGCAGCCACCACACCTTGCAATGCGATATCGCTTTGGCTACCCAAGACGACGCCTGCAGCTTCACTGCCGAGCTGGCCGCTGCTGCGCAAGTCGCCGGCATCGATCTGCAGCCCATCGCGGGCCACCACATTGCCGGCATTGTCGAACGTGCCGGCAACCGTTGCGGACAGCGTGTTGCCGGAGCCGACGCTTCCGTTCTGGGTCAACGAATCGGCGCTGATCTGCACTGCGTTGGCAGCGTAGACGCTGCCGGCATTTTCAAGCGTGCCGCCGATACGCAGCTGCGCATCGGCACCGGACGAGAATGCCGCGCCTTGCGCGTTGTGCAGGCTGGACGCATCCATCTGCAGTGGACCAGCAGTGACCACCTTTGCGCTGTTATCCAGCGCGCCGGCCGCTTGCAAGGTCGTACTGCCTGCGCTCTGCACGGTGCCGTCCAATGCCAGCGCCCCAGCGCTGGCGATGCGCAGGTCACCGCCAGCATCGATCAGGCCGTTATGGGAGACACTGCCGCCACGCAGTTGCAACCCGCCATTGCTGTGCAGTTGGCCGCGCTGACGCAGCGCGCCATCGGCCTGCAGATCGAGTGCGCTGGCCGAACGTAAGACGGCATCGTTTGCAAGCTCACTGGCCGCGGCAACCGTCAGCGCGCCGCGCGTGCTCTGCAGCGTGCCGGAGAGGCTGGCATCACCGCCGCTACGTAAGTTGACGCTGGCCGCATTCACGATGCCCGACACCTGGGCGCTGCTTGCGGCATCCAACGCCAATGCCCCGCCTGCAACGGTATTGCCGCTCAGGCGCAGATTGCCGCGACTACGCAACGTGGCATCGCCACGCTGGCTGCCGATATCGCCGCTGCTTGCCAGCTGCGCCGCGTCCACAGCCAATGTGCCGCCTGCGACAATGGCGCCGCTATTGAGCAATTGGCCTTCAACAGAAAGCTGCGCATCGCGTGCGGCAGACAGACTGCCTGCAGTGGTGACACTGGCAGCTTGTAACCGCAGATCGCGACCGGCATACGCGCTACCGGCGTTATTGACTGCACCGGCGCTACGCAGGTCCAGATCGTTGCCTGCAGACACCGCAGCGCGCTGTGCGATGTCGATCGACGCTGCGTTCAACGCAAGCGCATCGGCTGCGATCAGCTGCCCCTGCAGTTCCAGGCGCCCACCCACACGTACATCAGCCCCCTGCCCGGCTTGCGCCAATCCAGCCACACGCACATCGCCATTGCCGTTGATCCGCAGCGCAGTTGCCGCATCCAGCGTGCCCAGTGCGTCGATGGTAGTGGCATTCAGCGCAATCGCCGCGCCGCTCTGCAAAGTACCGGACAATGCAATCTGCGCTGCGCGCAAATTCGCGCCCGCGCCGCCATAGGCCACACCACTGCTGCTCAGTAATCCATCAGCGCCCAGGTCCAGCGCACCGTTGGTGTGCAAGCTGCCATCGGCATTCAGTTGCGAACCGAACAGACGGATCGACCCCGCGCTACTGCGGCCACCATGGTTCACCACACCACCGGCTTGCGCATCCAGCGCACCGGCGGCGACCAGGTCGCCTGCAAGCGTCATGTTGGCCGCACGCAGGTACACGTCGCCTTGCTGCGAGCCGAGCACGCCACGCTGATCCAGCGCGCCGGTGGCACGCACATTCACGGCATCGCGTGCGACGGTGGTGCCGCTCAGGCTCAATTGCCCGGCGCTGTCGATCTGCAGGTCGCCACTTTGCGCGGCTAACGTGCCGCGGCTCACCACGCCAACGCCGGCTTCGGTGGCGATCAGGCGAATGCGTTCGGCATACATGCCACCCAATTGCGCCACATCGATGCCGATTGCAGGAGCGGCGCCGTCGGCACCTGGCAGGACGTCCAGCAGCATGCCGTCGTAATTCACGCGTCCGGCACCAGCGGCGGCGACCAGCTCCCTGGTCCAGACCGAGCCATCTACGCTGAGCTGACGCGACAGCAGGTCCAGTCGATCCACGTTGAACGCGTCCAGACCGTTGCGGCCGATGCTCAGCGCTCCACCGGTGATGCTGAAACCGTTCAAGGCACCATCGCTGCCCAGGTTCGGTGTGCCGGTGGTCAGGGTGGCGCGCGAGGTATTGAGAAAGCCGCAGCCATCGCAGGAAATGCCGTTGGGGTTGGCGATCACCAACTGCGCTCTCGCACCGGCGATTTCGGTATAGCCCTGCAAGCGGCTGCTGGCCGAGGTGACTTCGTTGAGGATCAGCGACGCGGCACCGCTGCGCTGCAGGTTGTTGTTGCCGGCAACGTAACCGCCCAGCTCGGTCTTGGAGATCTGCGCGCTGTTGTTGAGGATCAGCCCATTCGGGCCGACATTGAAGTTGCTGTAGCGGTTGTGCGAAATGCCGCGTGCATTGGGCGCGACGATGTCCACCACCGGCACACCATTGGCAGCGACCTGCTGACCGGGCGTCTGCCCTGCAGGGTTGGCGGTTGGCGCAACCTGCGCCCATGCTGGAAACGATGTCCAGGTGGTCGTGCAGCACAGCAACAGTGCAAGCGCACGCTTGCCCTGCTCGGCCAGGTAACCACGCACGCGCATCGCTTCGTTGTCCATCGTTTCTCTCTCGCCGCCTGTTGGCGTCATCCATCAACAAACGCGCAGCCGGCTGGCGACGCGATCCCTGTCAAAACTGGTAAATCACACGCGCGCCGTAGGCTGGCTGCGCACTTCCAAATCCGTCGGGACGGTGAATCGCCCAACCAGCGAATGCATCGACGCTGGCGCCGAACCAACCGCCACGCAGACCCACCGCGCCACCGACCAGGCTGCGGCCGCGCAGCCCGCTGGCGCTGGTGCCATCGATGCGGCCGGCGTCCAGGCCCAGGTAGGGCGTCAACCCGATCTGCTGCACGGGGAAGCTCAGGGTATTGCGCCAGTACGCGCCTTTTTCCGCCCCGAGCGTCGCTTCGCCGTCAAAACCGCGCACGCTGTAACGGCCACCCATGGTGACGAACTCCGAACCCAGCAACAGTTCGCCAGCGGTCTGTGCACGCAGGCTGCTTTCCCACGCCATCGGTACCGGGCCAAGCTTGAACGGCAGGGCCGTGCTTATGTCCAGCGTAGTCACCCCATAGCGAAATGTCGGGAAGCCGATCTGCGGGTCGTAGCCGGTCCACTGGCTGTTGAACCACGGCGTGCCGCGCCGATGCGCCAGACGCATGTCCAGCTGCATCGTGCCCAGATAGCGCCGGTGCGTGAGGTAGAACTCCGCGCTGCTGGTATCGCGGCGCTGGATGCCGATCTCCACGCCATCCAGATAACTGCGCGCACGCCGCCGGCCAATCACCACACCGGCCGAGGTCTTGCTGGTGCCGTCGCGATGCAGCACGCGCTGAATATCCAGCTGCGCGTTACTGGACTCGCCAGTGGATTGGAAGGTCTGCAAAAAGCCATCCACGCGCTGGTGATAGCGGTACGACGATGCCGCCAGCGCAAACGTCCACCATCCCCATGGCAGGCTGTAACTCAGGCTGTTGCCGCGTGTGCCGCGTTCTTCGTCGCGCGTGGCCAAGTCATGGCTGTAGCCAATGCTGAGCAGATCGTTGAGACCCAGTGGGTTATCCAGCGAAACGTCCAATCCACCTTGCACGCGACCGGTAGCCTCCACACCTGAATCGTCGACATTCGCCACACCGCGCCAGCGCCGCCCATGCTGCAAGGTGATCACCAGATCCGATTCGCCCGGTGCCTCGCCCGGCGCAATATCGATCTTGGCGTCCTGCGACGGCAGCCGCTTGAACTGCTCTACCGCTTGCTCGATGGCACGCAGATCCAGCAAATCGCCCGTACGCAGCGGCAATGCGGTTTTCCAGTGCGCGCCTTCGGTCTCGGACACCACGCGCACCTCGCGCAAGCGGCCGGGCATCAGTTCGAAACGTAGTTCGCCACGCGACAGATCCTGTTCCGGAACGCCGATGCGGGTGGTGACCAACCCGCGTGCAACCAGCTGATCCAATGCGCGGCGCCGGATGATGTCGATGCCGGCACGCCCGATGCAGCGGCCTTGGTAACGGCGCAGCGACGTCCACAACCACGCAAAGCGCGCCGCATCATCGCCCGCGCCGGACAGGCGCACGCGGGTGATCGAAAAACACAGGTCTTCTTTGGGCAGCACGGTGCTGCGCGCGTCCACACGGTCGGCGTCCTCGCGCGGGCCGGCGAAGGGCGCCTGGCGCTCCTGTTCCTGGCGACGCTGAATTTCCTCGGCCTGGCGCAATTGCTCCTGCCGATCCAGCGTTGTCGGTGCCGACTGTTGTGCAGCCGCCAGCCCGGCGATTGCGCACAGGCAAACCGCCAGCGCCAAAGGCGCCGATCGCATCCACATCTGTCCTGCCCCCTGTGCGGCGGTCGCGCTACTGCGCGCCGTCGCCCGCATCAACGTGCCTGGTCACCAAGGCGGCGGCGCAATCCGTCAGCACGTTGAAATGCGGTGCGACTGTGACGGAATGTTAAAAAACGGTCAACGCGCCGTGTAGGGGCCATCCTGTAAGAAAAACCCGACCTTTCTGATTTTGTGATGAAAATCACTTAAAAAGCGGATTAGCGGCGATTCGCTCACGTCGTCAATCAACGATCGGGGACCCTAGGTATCTGCAATGTCTGCCATCATGCAGATAAGCCGGCGCATCTGTTAGATGCTTCTTCAGACATATGAGCGGCATGGGACCATCCCCATGATGTTAATTCTTAATGAAGATAGGGAATAGAGATCTCGCTGCAGACAAATTCAGCGCCTTGCTGGGAATCCCCGCATGCGCAAACTGGAAGACCAGTTTCAGACCAAGCAAACTGAAGTAATGAACATCTTATCCACATTGTGATGACGCGCACTTTACAGTGGCATACCCAGTATCGCTGGACTTCATAGCCGGGATCGCTCGTGAATCTCCCCCTCCCCCTCCCCCTGTTCACGCAATCACGTGCAGCGCGGTCGTCCTGACCTTACAGGCGCACTCACTCCTCTGCTCAGCCTCGCTTTGTTCACCGCATGTGTGCCCCAGGCGCACAGCGGTGAAGTGCGGCCTGCGGACGTGCCTGATGCCCCCACAGCCCTCACCCCCATGCAGCAGGCCGAGCAATTTCGCGGCCGGCAACGCTACGCGGACGCCTTGGCCATTTACGAGCGGGTCTTGCATGCCGACCCACGCGATAGAGGCGCCTACACGATGCGCGCGCTCACGCTCAGCGACCTCGGCAGCGCGCAACTCGCGGCCGAGGCGATGTGGCATCCGGACTGGTTTTCGCAGCAGGAACGCGAGCGCCTGGATAACGACCGCGTCGCACGCATGATCGGCTGGGCCAGCGCCGAGCCGGTGGATGCTGCGCATCGCTATGCCGAGACCGATCAGGCGCTGGTCAATGCAGCCCGCATCCAGCGCGACGCGCCTCCACAGGCTGCCTGGGAAGCGACGCGATTGCGCGTGGACAGCCTGGTCGCGCTCAATCAACGCCAGCCCCCCGTCGGTCGTCTGGGCCGCTATTCAAGGCTGGATCGCGCAGGGACTGGTGTAGTCCCATGGCAACCTCGGGGGCGCAGCGGCCGCACGGTCCACGGTCGCTGGCGGAGGTGCTCGATGCCGCGTGGGAGCAGGCACCGCCACCCACGCGGCCCGCGCCGCGGCCCACGGCTCCCGCACCCGGCAAACCGGCGGTCCACGACGGCTTCCTCTACAGCGGCAATCGGCACGAGAGCGTTCCGAGGGCGCTGTTCCTGGACCGCCGGCTGACCCCTCTGGAGCGCAATGCCTGGCAGGTCATCCGGATGCAACTGCATGCCGACGGGCTCACCGCGCTGCCGACCTACGAGCAGCTGCGCCCCTTGTTGGCGGGCATGCCCTGCGGTCCCGTAGCTTCCACCGAGACGATCGCGCGCGCCCTGACGCTGCTGCGGCTCACGCGCTGGCTGAGCCTCGTGCGCAGGCGCCGCGATCCGCAAAGCGGCCGCATCCTCGGCAATCTCTACGTCCTGCACGACGCGCCGCTCACCCCCTTCGAGGCGATGCAGCTCGACCCCGACTATCTGGGGCTGGTCAGCCAGGCGCTGAGCCATGCGAGCAAGGCGGTGCAGCACGTCGGCCAGCACACGCTGCGGGAGATTGCCGAAGATCCGTTGCTGCGCGGCGGGGTGTTGCCCACGCGGCTGCAGGTGCTCTCGGAGCAACTGGCCCGCGGAGTGCCGCAGCCTTCGCAGGAGGAAGCAAGCTATGCACAGGATGCGCACACCGGCGATTCCGAAGGCGGCCCCGACGACCGGCTTCGGATTCCTTCGGCGCTGGCTTCGGATTCCGAATCGGGCCGCAAACCCGCGCCAAACCACAGTCTTCGGAATCCGATGCAGGACCGTACCGTACGTAGTTCTTCTGTAGAAGAACGTACGGTACCGCGCGCGAGCGCGCACGGCGGCATGCGCCTACCTGCGCAGTTCGTGGGCTTGAAGGACGAGCAGCAGGCGGGGGCCTTGGTCGCTCTGCAGCAGGTCGCGCAGGAACAGCGGCAGGCCGTGCTCGACGAGTGGGCCGCGCGCTGCCGCGACCGCGGCGTGCGCAATCCAGCGGGCTACCTTTTTGGGATCATCCAGAAAGCCATCCGCGGCGAATTCAAGGCCACGGCAGGCCAGGCGCCCGCACCCCATCCACCGCCATCCCCTGCACCGGCACCGGTACCGCCGCCGAAGCCCGCGAGCAAGGAAGTGGCGCGAGCGCATCTGGAGCGGCTGCGCGCCATCTTGCGAGGTGCCTGAGCAACCAATGGGCACTCGTCGGGTGCGGCAGAGCGCCAACGTCAGGAGACGACAGCGCTGTGCGGATCTTTATACCCGGGGTATAGCGCTCGGTCGCTCAGCGCTCCTCCCCCATGCGAGCGCGCGCGCGGTTGCCCAGCGCGGCGAGCCGCGATGGATGGATCCGCGATCCAGCCAGCCAACGCCAACGTTTATACCCAGGGTATAGGCGCCAGCCGGTCAATCAGGCGGCTTCCCGCTGCGTGTTGTTGACGGACAGCCTTCCCTTCGCGCGGCGACGCTCGCGTTTCGTACAGCCCCTTGCGAGTCGTCCATGGTCGAAGATCCCAATCCGCCCGCCCTGCAGCTCAATCTCGGATCGCTGCGCAGCGCGATGTCGCTGACCCTGCACACCCACCACGCCTCCCGCATCTGGCACGGGCGCGCGCCCGCCGATGGGCGACCCGGCATCGTCGGCCTCAACGGCTATATCGCCGTGATGAACAAGATGAAGCGCGGCGCCGAGCAGGACGATCCCTACTCCGACTGGTGGATGCTGCGCATCGAAGAAAAGCTCTCGCAGGTCGACACCACCCTGCGGCAGTTGCGCGAGCAGGTAGACCGCGCGCTCACCGACGTGCCCACCGCCCTGTCGTTGGGCGACAACCTCAATGTGCAGCCCATTCGCCTGCCGCTCTTCGTCAATGCGCAGCTGGGCTTCATGGCGGTCTACCTGCTCGCGGACTACGACGAACTGGCTCGCAAGCTGATCCTGGCCCACCACACCGCGCTCATCGATCGCTCCACGCTGGAGCGCTGGCTCAACGATGGCGCCCACGCGCTACGCAGCCTGTTCTCGCTGGCGCAGCAGTACCGCTATTCGGGCTGCACGCGGGACGACTTCGCGGCCAGGAACGCGGCGGCCCGCGCGGCACTGGAGAAGTTCGGCGAGCTGCCGCAGGACGTGCTGGAAGGTACGCGCCGCTCGCGCTATGCGCCGCCCGTGGTGCGGCGCTCGGCCCTCGGCCGGCCGGCGAGGGCCAGCGACGTTGTCGGTGATGCAGCCGCGCAGGCACCCGATGCCACCGACGCTGCGAGCCGTGCATCCGGTTCGGACCCCGTGGACGAAACACGCTCACCCGCGCCCGGCGCGGACGACGACACGGGCGGGATCGACGCGCCATGAGGGAGACCGCACCACCGCCCGGCCCCGAAAGCAGCCGCTTCGTGCCGCTGGAACAGGCGGACTTCCGCGGCCTGCGACAGGCGGCCTCTCTAAAAGGCCTTTTACAGCCTTTTAAAGGTAAGGGGCCTCTGGAGGCCTGGGCCAGCGAATGCCACGCGCTGCGGGACGAGCTCATCGCCATGGCGCAGCGCCGTGTGCTGGCGCAGGCCAACCGGTACCCGTTCCTGCTGCTGGACGTACAACTGGCCCTGCAGAACACCGGCGCTGGGACGAGCTTTCTGCGCTGGCGCAGGCACGACCGCTCCGCCATGGGCGTGGCGCTGTGGCAGGAGCTCATGGCGAGCGCCGCCACGCCGCAAGGCCTTCTGGGCGATCTGCACGCCATGGAGGTCCAGCGCGCGGTGATCAACATGCAGGTGAGCCTGCTGCACACGCTGGGGCGGCAGGCCCAGGAATGCGCCGACAAGCTGGCTTCCGCCGACGCCTGCCTCCTGCGCCGGCACGCACCGCCCCCCTCCAGGTCGCCGCCATGACGCCGCGCACCGGGAACCGGGCATGCAAGCGCGGCGCACGGGCGCATTGCCTCCGTGCCGGCGACCCCGGCCCACCACCGGCGCGGCGACATGCGCTCGCCCGACGCAGTTTTCCTCCCCCCGAAACGCAACAAGGAGATTCCGCATGAGCACCCACTTCCACGGCGAAGGCAACATCGGCTCGCCACCGAAGTTCGACGAGTATCCGAACGGAAACGAAGAGCCAAGGCGCGTGCTGCGCCTGAACGTGTACTTCGACAATCCCGTGCCGAACAAGGACGGCGCCTACGACGACCGCGGAGGCTTCTGGGCTCCCGTGGACTGGTGGCACCGCGACGCGGAGCATTGGGCGACGCTGTTCGCCAAGGGCATGCGCGTGGTTGTGCGCGGACACCTGGAACGCGACGACTGGACCGACGCCGAGGGCGAGCCGCACACGACGTACAAGGTGGACGCGCGCAGCGTGGGCATCCTGCCGTACCGCCTGGAGACAGTGCACCTCAGTCCCAAGCCGGGAAACGCCGGCGAATAGCCGATTCGGGACGCCGCCGCATGCGATGGATATCAACAGGTGATGGGTATCGACCGGCGGCGCGGCAAACCGGAGAGTGCGGTGCGCGCGTTGTGGGCAGCCACGGCGCGCCGCACCCGCGATGCTGATGGCCATTCGATAGAAGTCATGCATTTTCTGCGGGAGGCCGCTTCATGCGCGTGGTGCTCTGCGAGAAGCCTTCCCAGGGCAAGGACATCGCCCGGGTCCTGGGCGCACACCAGCGCGAAGCCGGTTGCCTCGGTGGGCCGGGCATCAAGGTCACCTGGGGCATCGGCCACCTGATCGAGGCCGCGCCCCCGGAGGCCTACGGCGAGCACTTCCAGCGCTGGACGCTGGAGACGCTGCCGATCGTTCCTGCGCAGTGGCGCTGGGTCGTCAAGGCACGCAGCGCCGCGCAGTTCAAGGTCGTTCAACGGCTGCTGGCGCAGGCGTCCGAGCTCATCATCGCCACGGACGCCGATCGCGAAGGCGAGATGATCGCCCGCGAACTGATCGACTACTGCGGCTACCGCGGACCGGTCCAGCGCCTTTGGCTGTCGGCGCTCAACGATGCGTCGATCCGCAAGGCATTCGACGCACTGCGAGCCTCGGAAGACACGCTTTCCCTCTACCACTGCGCGCTCGCGCGCTCCCGCGCCGACTGGCTCATCGGCATCAATCTCACCCGCCTTTTCACGCTGCTCGGGCGCCAAGCCGGCCATGACGGTGTGCTGTCGGTGGGGCGCGTGCAGACGCCCACCCTCAAACTGGTCGTGGACCGCGACCGCGAGATCGCGGCATTCGTGCCCATCCCGTTCTGGTCCATCGACGTTTCTCTTTCCGCGGCGGGCTCAGCGCTCTCGGCGCACTGGCTTGCGCCACGCGCCGCAACGGACGACGCGGGGCGCTGTCTGCACCAGGCCATCGCGCGCCAGGCGGCCGAGGCCCTTCGCACCGCGGGCACGGCGCAGGTCGCGCACGTCGATACCGAGCGCGTGCGCGAAGGCCCTCCCCTTCCCTTCGATCTGAGCACGCTGCAGGAAGTCTGTTCACGGCGCCTCGGCCTGGAAGTGCAGGAGACCCTGGACATCGCGCAGGCCCTCTACGAGACGCATAAGGCGACGACCTATCCGCGCACCGACGCGGGCTATTTGCCCGAGAGCATGCTCGCCGAGGTCCCCACGGTCATCGGCAGCCTCCTGAAGACCGATCCCGCCCTGCACCCGCTGATCGCCCATCTCGATCTGCACCAACGCTCCCGCGCCTGGAACGATGCGAAGCTCTCCGCGCACCACGCCATCATCCCCACGCTGGAGCCCGCCGATCTCTCCGCGATGTCCGCCAAGGAGCTCGCGGTGTACCGACTCATCCGCGCCCACTACCTCGCACAGTTCCTTCCCCACCATGAGTTCGACCGGACGAGCGTGCGCCTGGCCTGCGGCGGCGAGACACTGCAGGCGGTCGGCAAGCGGATCGTCGCCCCCGGCTGGCAACAGGCATTCTCGCCACCGTCTCTGCCTGCGCCAGCGGTCGATGCAGAGGCCGAAGGCAGCGAAGAGGCTCCACGCGAGCAGGTGCTCCCGGCGCTGCGGGACGGAATGTCCTGCCAGGTCGGCGCAGTGGATCTGAAATCGCTGCGCACCCAGCCGCCCCGGCCCTATACCCAGGGCGAGCTCGTCAAGGCGATGAAGACGGTCGCCAGGCTCGTGACCGATCCGCGCTTGAAGCAAAAGCTCAAGGACACCACCGGCATCGGCACGGAGGCCACGCGCGCGAGCATCATCAGCGGCCTGATCGCCCGGGCATTCCTGGTTCGCAAGGGCCGCTCGGTCCGGGCATCGGATACCGCGATGACGCTCATCGACGCGGTTCCCGCAGCCATCGCGGATGCGGGCACCACGGCGATCTGGGAGCAGGCGCTGGACATGATCGAAGCGCGGCAGATGGGGCTGGACTCCTTCGTCGAGAAGCAGTCCGCCTGGGTCTCGCAGTTGGTGCAGCAGCATCGCGGCACGACCCTCGCCCTGCGCGTGCTCGCCGGCCCGCCCTGTCCGCTGTGCGGCGCGGCGACGCGCCAGCGCACCGGCAAGAGCGGAGCGTTCTGGTCCTGCTGCCGCTACCCCGATTGCAAGGGCACGGCCCCGGTCGCATCTGCGCAAGCGGGCAAGGACGGGCGGGCACGATCCAAGGCCCGATCCGCTCGCGCACACCGCTAGTTCCGGCTGGCTTCCATCTCCCGTCCTCTCCTGTTTTTCGTTCCCCGCCCGCACCGAGGGTGCGGCGTCCTCGCGCCACCCGCGAGTTCCCCAGCATGCACAGCCTTCTGCGAAGCGTGCCCGCCGGCGGGGCATCGTCCCCGCCGGCGGGAAGGCGGATTTCTTCGCACGCCGCCATGGCGCGTTCCCGATCCATGTTTCCGTTGCCGACGGGCCTACCGGCGAAACCACAGGCACCCTTTGTGCGCGGATGCGTGCCAGGGATTTGCGGCCCAAGCCACGACACGGGCCGGGTGATATGCGGGCAGCGCGAGGTTCCTACCGCGACCGCGTGATCTGTTCGCCACAGGTGGCACCTTGCTCGCCAGCCGAGGACCGCACGGTCCTTGGCGCCTTTCTCCTGACGTCCCCCCACGAACAGGAGCCCACGATGAACCCCTCGCCCCAAACGAACAACGACATCGCGTACGGCAGCGTCTGCAGCGGCATCGAGGCGGTGAGCCTGGCCTGGGAGCCGCTCGGGCTCAAACCGGCCTGGTTCTCCGAGACCGATGCGTTCGCGAGCGCGGTGCTCGCGCACCGTTACCCGCACGTGCCGAACCTCGGCGACATGGCGCACCTGGCGCGGCGCCTCCGCGCCCGCGAAATCCCGGCACCCGACATCCTGGTGGGCGGCACGCCCTGCCAGTCCTTCAGCGTCGCGGGCGCCCGCCAGGGTCTGTCCGATCCGCGCGGCGCGCTCACCCTGGCCTACGTGGAGATTGCCAATGCCATCGACCAAGTCCGCACCCGTTCCCGCCGCCCGCCGGCCACGCTCGTCTGGGAAAACGTCCCGGGCGTCCTCAGCGACCGCAGCAACGCCTTCGGCTGCCTGCTGGGCGCACTGGCCGGCGAAGACCTTCCGCTCGAACCGCCAGGGCCAAGATGGACGAACGCAGGTTGTGTGTCTGGACCCCGGCGCCGCATCGCCTGGCGTGTGCTCGACGCCCAATACTTCGGCGTCGCCCAGCGCCGCCGCCGTGTGTTTCTTGTGGCAAGTGGTGGAGACCACATCGATCCCGCAGAAATACTTTTTGAGCAGGAAGGCGTGCGTGGGGATCCTTCGCCGGGCTACGCGCCGTGGCAAGGCGCTGCCCGCGCTGCTGGAGCGGGCGCTCCGACAGCAAGCCGATCGCCCGGCCTGACGTCCCCCTACGGCAAGGTCTCCATTTCCATGGGATTCGGCAACGCCCAGGGGCCCGCCGACGTTGCTGCCTGCCTGCTGGGTGCGCCGCCGCGCTTCGATCTCTCAACCGAGACGATGCTCGTCCAGTCGGTGGCCGGTGCCATCAGCCATACGCTGGACACGGCGAACGGCGGCAAGGGCTCCGGCGAGGACGGCACCGGCAAGGGCGTGCCCATCATCGCGTTCACCGCCCAGGGCTGCGGTGCCGATGCGGACGCGGAACGTTCCCCGACGCTGCGTGCAGGTCCGCACCGGACGAGCCACGCCAATGCCGGCGTCGTCCCGGCCATCGCCTTCGCGCAGAATTCGCGCAGCGAAGTGCGCTGGGAGTCCGGCCATGGCCAGATCGCCGGCGCCCTGTCGACCGGCGGTGGCAAGGCGGGACAAGGACGGCCGATGGTGCTGCAGGCGGCCGCCCACGAAGACCACTACGTCTGTGCGCTGGAGGACGGCGACACGGCATGGGGACTGCGCTGGCGCGTGCGCCGCCTGATGCCGCGGGAATGCGAACGCCTGCAAGGCATGCCCGACGACCACACGCTGGTGCCGTACCGGGGAAAACCGGCCGCCGACGCGCCGCGCTACCGCGCCATCGGCAACTCGATGGCCGTACCCTGCGTCGCCTGGCTCGGCGCACGCCTCAGACGCAGCCTGGTAGGGAAGTCCTGACGCATTGACGGGAGATTCCGCGACGCGCGGCGTACGGATTTCCGATGGCGCCTGCACTGCATCCGCGCGAGGATAGCCATGCCGACCCGGGGCCATGAGGCCGCTCGACCCGGGGGCGCCCGAGCAGCGCCTATGCGGCATCCATCGATACGACCGGCATCTCAGCCCGTGAGATGCCGGTCGGTAGCATGCCCGCATGGCGCTTCCGGACGACTTCGCGTGACACGGACCAATGGGGTACGGCCTGGCTGAAGTGTCGCGGCTCCATCGTCGCGAGCGTCGCCGGCACGGTGTTCCCCGATGGGCGATGGATCGCCTATGTCAATCGCCACCGTGGAAGCGCGACCCGACACCCCCATGCGTACTTTTGCTCGCAGGCCGTGGGCATGCGCTCGGTGGAGCGGTGGGCCGGCGCGCACGCGATGCGCCTGTTGGGCGAGGTCGAGACCGGCGGGTGTCAACGGAGCCCTGGACATCCGCACTTCCGGGAGGGGAAGCGGATCGCCCCGAAGCTGCGTGGATGAGTGGCGGGTAGCTCGCCGTCAGCGGTCCGTGTCGGGCCCGCCCGATGTTGGAGATGGCCCCGCGTTTTGGGTAACGGACCCGGGAGCGCCTATGCTGCCAGCCGACATCGCGTAATGGATGGCCCGCAGTTTCTCAAGCAACTCGTCGAACGTGATCACGGCCACATCCTTCGTCGCGCTGCGGAAAAGGTCCAGGGACCCGCGCTTGTCGCGCGTTTCGGGAGTCTTCCCAGCCACCACAAGACAATGGACATGCCACACGTGCGTTCCCTCCATGTCGGGATGTTGGCCACGCGCATGGAAATTCTTGGTGAGTTCCGCGCGCTGATCCAGAGCTTGTGAGATTGCGGCGCACAGGTCGGAATGCGCGGCGTGCATGGTCCCGCGGAAGGTCTTTTTCTGAAGCAGGTGAGTGCGCGCCGTCTTGATCTCCACGATGGCAACCGAGCCCGTAAGTCGGTTCCGGAAAAGAAAATCGGCAATGGTCTCGCCCTTCCCGTCGATCGTCGCTCCTCCTACGTACGCCTGTCCCCGTATCAGCAGCACTGGGTGCGGAAAAGCGATACTCAGGACGAACGGATGTGTCTCGAAGAACGTCTGCCAGACCCGTTCGTCCGGATTCCGCTGAAGCAGCGCGTCAAAGCGATCGATCAACTCTCCGAGCGTTACCCGCTCGATTTCCGAACGCAACTCAAGCAGCGCGCGAGGGTTGTCCCGCGCGATCTGTGAAACGTCTCGCCTGACGAGATCCGTGGCGGCAGCGCGATCTCCCGCGCTGCGCTGCTGGTCGCGAGTGCTCAGTTGCGCCAACGCAAAGAACTCGCCGGGTCTGGCTTCGCGCACCTGCTTCGGATAAAGCTCCCCGTCGATCGGATGCACTATCTCGTTGTGCGCAAGGAACCGCCTGTCCTGTAGCGCCCGGAATTGCGATTTTCGGCCGATCTGCGCCATCCCCTTGCGGACACTGTCGAACAACCGCCGTCCGAGCGAGAAGGTCTCACCCGAAAGCGAGGCCTCGTCGCCGTCGACCAACTGGAGTTCGGTCGCCGCAGTCGCGCGTTCGATGGCCTCGATGATCAAACGATTTTCCCACTTGAGCCCGAGGCCCCGCGACGCACGCCGCGAGAAGCCCACCGGAAGATCGTCAAGCAATTCATTGAACTCGTAGATGTCCTGCGGGACATTCCAATCGCCCGGTATGCGGATCCTGGCGATCTGGTCATATTTTTGCTCGAGGAACGTGGAGCGGTAAGCGGCCGACACCGTCGGGAACATGAGGATCTCAGTGGAACTGACGTGTGCCAGAAGCACTTTGGGTGGCGCCCAATCCGCTGTATGCCCTGGGCATGGGCCGCGTCGGCTGCATGCCCTGCATCCATGCCTGCAAGTCGGAGCTGCGTTCGATCGCCAAGCGCTTTCCTGGGCACATCGACCGCATCGAGCGCTGGGAGCGCGTCGTGGCCGCGGCCAACAAGCGCCATGCGGCGACGTTTTTTCCGGTGAGGAAGGATCCGACCGATGTGGATCGGCCAGGTAGGTACTCCGGTATTCGGCGCCTGGTCGAGTGGTGCCGCACGGCGCGCGGCGGGCGTCAGTACGCGCTGTTTTTCGACGACCAGGCGGGGAGCGGCTGTTCGTCTGATCTCGCGCTGTGCGAGCGGAGCAGTCTGTGAAAAGGCGTGCCCAGCGACGCGGCGCGATGTTGGCCATGCGATCCGTGGGTCGCGCAACGATCTGGGCTAGCCTTCTGATCGGTGTGGCTGTCGCGATCAACGTGCAGGGGATTCGGGCTGTCGACGGCGCCGCTGCCTGGGAGCAATGGCTCAAGGCGCACGCAAGCTTCTTCATGGCTTGGCGCATCTTCCTGTACACGGTGGCCATTCTGCTGTGGCGGCGCCTTCGTATTCGGCTGCAGCAAGCTGGGACGGGCGTCGAAGAACTTGATCGCATTCGCCGAGTGGAAGTCGTGGCAGTACTCGCTGTTCTTCTCCTCGAAGCGGGCAACCTCTGACAAACAGGAATACGGGGTGAGCGCCACCGCATTTCTCATGGCTGCGCACCCAGGAATGCGTTCGACTTGAGGCATGCATGCACCAGGAGTCTCACATGCCGATTCATCGCCGCCCTGTCAGTCCATTTGCAGGCCATCGCATGGACGCGCGTCACGAGCCTGCAGTGATTTCGGTCGTAACTACGCTCGATGACAACCATAACGCCCTCTCTGATGTGCTTGCGCACCGACTGCACGTCCTCGAGCCCTTCGATGGCGCCATTGAGATCACGCACCTTGTCCACGATCGGGGCCAGGGCCGCTGCGTCGATCTCACCGCTCTTGCTTCTGAGGAGGGTGAGCAGTGGATTGGTGCGGTTGTTGTGAAACTCGGCTACTACGTCGCGAAGCGCCTGGATGAAGGTAAGTGAAACCTCCTTGGTCACGGACAGAAATCCTGGCACCTTGGCCCCAATCTCAGGGAACTCTGTTTCTTCAGAGAAGGAGCAAAAGTCAAAGTTTCCGACGATCCGTTGATACGTGGCCGGATCACTAAAGTCAGCGCTGCTTCGGCCGGTGAAGATGGTCTCGTAGTCGTCGATGGTGATGCCATCTCGGATTGCCTTTAACGCTGCGCAGTCCAAGTCATCAAGGGCCGCCAGCTTCAGCCGAATCTCCTTCTTGGGGCGGAAGATGAGGTTGTAGGTGGCTTTGGAAATAGGCCCGGCGTGTATATCGGCGGTGCCGTGTAAGAACAACGCTTGAACCGCCTCGTCCGGGCTGAGGTCCTCAAACTCTGTGCTGATGACGATCCAGTGGCCCCTCCACTGATCTAGCGCGCGGCTGAAATCGGACTCTTCCAGCCGATAGGCTGCGCGGACCATGTTGTCGTCCAGGAGTAATCGGATGGCGCGAAGAATGTTGGACTTGCCTGCGCCGTTCTCTCCGATGATGGTATTGACGCCGCGCTGAAACGTCAGACTGGTGTTCTTGAAGTTTCGGTAATTGACCAGCGTGAGTTTAGAGATGTGCATATCTTTGGCCCTCCTCTCCCTGAGGCGCTAATGTCGAGTTGTAAGCTATCGTAGCGTGCCAAGAACAGCGAGAGCCCAGTCCTTGCGGACGGTTGCCGTAAACCCGCAAGAAGAGCGGTTATCCACGCGAGAGCGCTGGGTATGGATGGACGTCGATCTCGCCAGCCGTTGACTGCGGAGAGCGGCAATGCTGCCGGACCAGCAGCTCATGAACTGGCGACACGTGGCCGCATCACATTACTTAGGGAAGGTCTGAACAACGAGACCTGACAGGGCGGAAGGTGGCGTCGTTCCGAAGAGTGGCTTTTGGAACTTCGGAATTTCGCCATTTCTGGCGCTTTCCGCGGGAATTTCCCGGTTCACAGACGCACGCTCCCCATCGCCGGCAG
>NZ_JAGHWR010000096.1:0-1504 GCF_017746155.1 Xanthomonas sp. D-36-1 | reverse complement strand
GTCCGCCCTGAACAATTCCGTTCTCAACCGCAGGCGGGCTCGCGGTGCCCTGGCGCGAAGAGCAGGGCGGCGATGACCGCCTGTATCGACAGCCCGAAGCGGGCGCATAGAAGCCGCAGCGCGGCCAGGATCATGCGCAGGTTGTGCCCGGCGCCGCACATTACCGCGTGCAGCGCATCGCCCAGCGCGCCCTTGAGCGGGTTGCGGGCTAGCCGTCCGTCCATCTTCATATGTCCAATGGCCGGCTCGATGGCGCTACGTCGCTTGATCATGGACTTCAGTGTCTTGGTGATGCCGCGCTTTTGCCCTGAGCGCAGGATGCGTACGCCTTCGATCTCCACACCCCGGTAGCCCTTGTCCACGATGGCCGTGGCCGGCCGCTTGTCCGTGCCGGTGAGGATGCCCACCTGCTCCAGCGTCTCGGCCAGCGTGTGGCCGTCGTAGGGATTGCCTGGCATGGAGCGCATGCCCACCACCAAGCCTTCCTTCAACGTGGTGGCGATGCTGACCTTCACGCCAAACTCGTAGGGTGTCCTCGCTTTGCCCTTGCTGATGCATTCCACCTCGGGCGCGTGCAGGGCGTACAGCTTGCGCTTGTCCTTGGTCCGTTGGGCCAAGATGCGGCCGGTGCGCTGCAGCAGGTCCTGGACCTCGGCCTTGGCCGCTTCGGGCAGCACGTGCAGTTGGCGCTGCACCTCTCGGTGCACGCGGCCCACACGGGTACGCAGCGTGCGCACCGCGCGGCCCATGCGCTTGAACTGCTTGGCGTGCGCGTAACGCCCGATCTGCGCGGCCAGTCGTGGCGCCACCCGGTTGTAGTTCTGGCGCAGCCGCAGCCCGTTGTCCTGGGCTGCCTTGACCAGGTGCTGGCGGCTCTTGTCCAGCAGCCGGCTGTCCGTGGGATGGGCGATGGCCTTGGGCATGACGGTGGTGTCCACGATGACCTGCTGCACGCTGCACTTGCGGATCACGCCGCCCCGCCGGGCGGCATCGATGCTGGCCGCCAGCAGCGTCTCCACGCCTTCCTCCCCGACACGCTTCCTCCAGCGCGTCAGGCTGGACGGATCGATGGGCGGCTCGGTCTGCAGGTAGGTCTCACCGCAGAAGAACTGCCAGTACGGGTTCTCCACCCAGGTGTTGACCACTGCCTCATCGGAGGCATCGAAGGTGTGCTGCAGGTACAGCAGGCCGGCGACCAGGCGTGGCGGCAATGCAGGCCGTCCGCGCCCAGAAGTGAACGACACAGCAAACGTGCGCTCGATCTCGCCCCAGTCGATCAACCCGGCCAGGCGCACCAGCGGGTGCTTCATGTTGATCTGCTCGTCCAGCCTGGGACGGAACAACTCACCGGACTGTGGCTGCGAAGGCTTCGGACCCATCGGACTCCCCCGGAACAATTTGCAAGAAAACAGTCACTGGCAAAACCATACCTTGCAAATACTGCATCCATCAACCTGAAGAAATGCAAGCCAGATCAATGGCTTGCGAGTTGTTCAGGGCGGAC
>NZ_JAGHWR010000095.1:0-10976 GCF_017746155.1 Xanthomonas sp. D-36-1 | reverse complement strand
GCGAGTTGTTCAGGGCGGACTAAATAACGTGATCCCTGGAAGCGTCGCATGGACGCCTCCAGGGTCCTGCGATTAGAAGTCGTAGGAAGCAGAGAGACGCAGGTAACGCGGCGTGTTGTAGCTGTAGTCCTGCAGACCAATGCCATAGGTGTTGGACACCAGGCCCGGATCGGTTTCATAGACGCCATCAACGCGATTGGCGCTACGGTCATTCAGCACATTGAAGACCTGTAGGCCGACAGCCAGCTTGTGGTCGGCAAACGACGGACGATAGGTCACGCCAAGATCCAGATTCTTGATCCAGGGCGTGCGACCTGCGTCGCCAGGCCTAGAGGGTTGGCCACCACAGTAGTGGTATGCGGATCCGTAGCTGATCGGGTCCAGTCCATCTTCAAAATAACCAAGGCAGGTTCTTGGTGTGCCAGACATCACGCGGAGCGTGGCCGACGCCATCCACTCTGGGCTGATTTGATAGGCACCAAAGGCCTTCAGTTGATGGCGACGGTCATTGGCAAGGCTTCCGCCCGCGTAATACATCAGTGCGGCGGCATCCCAGTCCTGAGTCTTGGACACATCTGCCTGGCCAAGATCCGATTTAACCTGACCTTCAGTGTTGCCATAGCTGTGTGACCAGGTGTAATCGACGCGGCCATACCACTTCTCGTTGAATGGATGTTCCAGGAATAAGTCGACCGAGACATAGCTTCGCTTGGCCTTGTCAGTGAAGCCCCAGTCTTGCTGCGACATCCGCACCTGGGTATAGCCGGATCCATCAGCATTGGCCAAGTCATAGGTGTTGGTCTTGCCGGGATTGAACATCACGCAGCCAGGAATTTCGACTGCATCAGCATCAATGCCGCTTGCTGTGAGCTTGTCTGCAATCTTCGCGGTGTCGCATACATCGTCAATCGCACTCTGCAACTTGCGATAGGTGAATTTGGCGCCGGAGTTCCAGCTTTCGCCCAGGGTCTTTTCAAAGCCGAGGATGAATTCGTCTTGATATTGCGACTTCAGATCGGTCGGGGCAAAAGCATTTGGGTCCGGTGCCTGACCATACTCGCCATTGGATGAAACAGGACCCGGCCCGATGGGTGTCAGGCCCGTCGGTTCGCCATTGGCATCGATACCTGTGTAAGTGAAGTACTCATCGGTATAGGTCGAAGCCGAGGCGCCGCGGATCGCCACGCTGTTAGGGAGTGCAAGATAATAGCGGCCAAGGTTGGCGAAAACTTTCAGCGAAGAATCGCCGAAGACATCCCAGCTTGCCCCGAAGCGCGGTGCCCACTGGTCACCGCTATCGACGTATTCGACATGGTCGCTGTTGTAGTTGGTGAACTGATCATTGCGAATACCCAAGGTCAGCAACCATCGATCGTTAACCTGCCAACGATCTTCCAAATAGTACGCCTTCTGTTCGACTGCCATGCTGGTCGTTGTAGTGAAGATGCGCTGTTGTGCGTAATAACCATTCGAGCCAGGGCCGGTGACACCGACCCCGAGGCCCGGGCGCACCGCCGTCTGCTCGTCGGCTGCTCGACCATAGATCCACTGGTAACCAGGACCCGTGGTGCGTACGCCCTCGTCATAGGCGTTGAAATACATGTTGTCCACACCTGCAGTCAGGTCGTGGTCCCCCAGCCGATAATTCAATTCCAGCCTCAAGCTGCGGCTCTTATTGATTGGATCATCAGCTTTTGCCCGATTGGTAGCCTGATTGTTGCGGATCGGCGTACCACCAGTAATGGCCGGATTCTGGCTCGTCACACTTCCCAGGAATGGAAGGTCGGAAATGAAGGGATTGAACTGCTGGTTGTGCTGGGTGCTGCGGCCCCAGGTTGCGTTCAAGGTCAAGTCATCGGTGATATAGCCGGTGTACTTGAAAACGTCGTAGGTGTCCTTGATTTTGTAGGTGTCGGGATATGTGCCTGTGCGGTCACCACCTACAAGACCGTCGTAGTCAAAGCTTGTGTAGTAACCGCTTCGCCTGTCGGTGTTTTGGATTCGAGTGTATTCAACGATATTGCTATCGTTGATGTTCCAATCCAGTTTTCCGTAGAATTTCGGCGTGCTGTACTCGTAATTGTTGCGCGCCTGGATGGAGTCACTGCTGGCATTGGTGCTGACGCCGTCAACCTTCTCCGATTCGCCAGCCACAAAGATGAAGAGCCGATCTTCGATCAAGGGGCCGCCTGCATAGGCGCTGTAGACAGTCCGCGTCTGCTTGTTGTCTTTGCCGGCGCGATATAGCGTGCCTGGCTGGTCAGGCGTGTCGTACTTATATCCTGCAGGCAATGTTGCATTTGGAAACCACACGTCTCCTCGCGAACTCGCAAGCGAGTCCGGCTCCCACACCGTTTGCACGCCAAAATGCCACTCGTTGGTGCCACGCTTGCCGAGCTGGTTGATGACACCACCCGTAGAACGGCCGTACTTGGCGCTGTAACCGCCGGTATATGTTTCCTGCTGGTCGATGGCGCCGTACGGCAAGCTCACGCCACCGAGGTTGCTCAGCGGGTTGCTAACGTTGAAGCCGTTAATGTAGTAAGCGTTTTCTGTGACGCCTGAGCCACCAAAAGACACTACGGAGCGCGAGCCGTTGTTGAATGCGCCTGCACCCGACACCGCACCCGGCGCCAGCAGGGCAATCGCTTCCGCACTACGGCCCAGCGGCAAGGTAGCCAACTGCTCGGACGTGATCACCGAGCGCGCGCTGGTGGAGCTGACATCGATCTTCGGTGCATTTGCGGCGGTGACGGTGATCGCACCGAGCGTGGTTGCATCGGCATTGCCGCCCGATGCGGCCGCGCCAGCGAAGGAGACCTCGGTGCCCGAGCCGACGCGCAGCTGCACATTCTTGCGGGTGTCGACCACCTGATCGCCACGCTTCAGGGTGACGGTGTAGGCTCCCACCGGCAGCGAGCCGAGGTTGTAGCGGCCATTTGCATCCACCGTAATGGTGCGGCTGAGACCGGTGTCGCTCTGCACGACGATCGTGCTGCCGGCTTCGGACGGGGCACTGCCGTAAATGCTGCCGGTGGTGCTTTGCGCGTAGACCGCGCCGTTGGTTAGGCAAGCACCGAGCACGACAGCAAGGGCGGTGCGTTTGAGGACTTGGCGACGAAACTGATTGCTCATTCCTGACCTTTCAACTGGAGTTCGGATAAGGGCGGTCATCGGGGAGTCAGATGGCCTTAACCCGAACGTAATGAATGCCTGCTACCGAGTGCAAGCATCTGACATGATTTGTTAATGAAATAACTCGAATCCGCATCGGAAGTGAGGAATTCGGCACAAAGTGGCGTTGTGTTGCACACCTAGGCAAACGACCTGGAGCGGGCTTGCCAATTAATGGTTACGTTCGATACAGATTGCACGACCTGCTCGACCAGATCGCACGTTCCTGGGTGTTTTTAGCCGCGAGCGAAGATCCATCGCGTCGCCAGGCCGCAACAAAAAAGCCCCGACAAGCGGGGCTTTTTCGATACGCGTGAGGCCGTCAGAATCGCACTGTCGTTCCCAGATAGAAGAACCGGCCCACGTTGTCGTACAGCGCAGAGGTGAAATCCGAGCCGAAGTAGTTGCGCGGCGGATCCTTGTCGAAGGCATTGTCGATGCCCAGGTACACGTCGATCTTCGAGCCGGGGAATTGATAGCCGAACTGGACGTTGTGATACACGTACGAGCCGTTCTTGATCGGGCTGGCCGAGCCAGGGTTGCTGTTATAGCTCTCCGGGGTCACGCGCAGGTTGCCGTCCACGTAGTTCATGTCCCACGACGCGCGCCACGCGTTCCAGTTGTACTTGGTCTGGAACTGCGCACGCCAGCGCGGGTCGGTCACGTAGGTCACGTACTCGTCGTATTCCTGCGGAAAGTCCTGGAATACCCACTCGCGCGACTGGATCAGGCGGGTGCCGACGAACCGCAGCACGGTATTGCCTTGGCCGAGCTGGAAGCGGTAGTCCATTTCCAGATCCACGCCCACGCGACGCGAACGCGCCAGGTTTTCATTCAGCGCCTGCCACCCGATGATGCTGTGTTCGGGATAGATGCGCCCCTGTGGGTCGGTGAAACCACCCAGCGGTGCACGCTGCACGAAACCGCAGAAGCTATTGCCGATGCCACCGGGGTTATCCACACAGCGCGTGGCATTGGTCTCCGCCGTCACGGCGCCGATGGCATCGCGCAGGTCGATGCGCCAGTAGTCGATCGACATGCCGAACCCTTCGAAGAACTCCGGCTGCCACACCAGGCCGTACGACAGGCTGCGCGCGCGTTCCGGCTTGAGTTCCGGATTGCCGCCGCTCACGCCCGGGCGGGTCGCGGTGTAGGTGTCGATCCAGCCCACCGGAATGCCCAGCGCACTGCAGTTGGCCTGACGCAACGCCACATCGCCGGCGGTGCCGGGGCGGTTGATGTTGGTGGGCAGGTAATTGCAGGGGTCGTTGATGGTGGCGAAGTTTTCGCTCTGCGAGTCGTACAGCTCGCCAATGCTGGGCGCGCGTACCGCCTGGGCCAGGGTGCCACGCAACCGCAGCGACGGGATAATGGTCCAGTCCAGACCGATGTTCCAGGTCTTGGTCGAGCCGATACTGCTGTAGTCCGAATAGCGTCCTGCAACGTCCAGGGCCAGACGATCCACGCCCGGCAGGCCGGCCAGCAACGGAATGGTGCTCTCGACGAACACTTCCTTGACACTGTAGTCGCCACCGCTGTTCGGGATGGCGTTGAGGAAAGTCGCGCCCGACGCGGCCAACGGGTCGGTGACTTCCTCGCTCTGTTCCTTGCGGTATTCCACGCCGCCGGCGAAGCCGATGTCGCCTGCCGGCAGCGACAGCAGGTTGCTGTTGGCCACCGAGGCGCTGAACACGGTCTGCTGGATCCTGGCTTGCGAACGCGCGGTGGTGTTGAACCACGCGGCCGCTTCCGGGGCGACCGCGCCGTTACCGAAGACACTGAAGGGCATGCAGCCTTCGCGGGCCAGTGCCGAGTACACGCGGCCGGTGTGGGGATTCACCGCAGTCGGATCCAGCGTGGTGCGGCAGACGATGCTGCCGCTGGCATCGCGTGCGGCGTCGATGCCGGCCTGCCAGCGTTCGTTGATGCGGTTGTTGAGGTTGAGGCGGTCCACCGTGGTCTTGCCGTAGTTGGCCGACACATCGTAGGTCCAGTTGTCGGTGACGTTGCCTTCGGCGCCGAGAACGGCGCGGTAGGTCTTGCGTTCGATGTTTTCGCCGCGGCGGCCGGCATCGACATTGAAGCGGTTCATCAGGATCTGCGTGGCGCCGCGCGAATCCATCAGGGCGCCGAGTTCGGGGCTGACATAGGGGTTCTGACGACGCACGCGCAGCGAGCTGTCGAATGCGGGCTGGCCGAAGAATTCCGAATCGGTTTCGCTGTACTTGCCTTCGAAGAACACGCGATGGTTTTCGCTGATCTCGAAGTTGATCATGGTGTTGACGCTTTTGCGATCGAAGCCGGGCTGCAGGTCGGCCACCGCGTTGAGGTCGACGAAATCGCAATCCACGCACGAGGTGTTGCTCACCACCGTGCCGTTGTAACGGTTGCGACGGAAGCTGCCATCGTCGTTGAACAGATAGCGGTTGCCGTAGCTTGCCGGGTTGCGGAAATCGAACGTGCCCAGATTGAAGGTGCCGCCGTAGGAGGTCGAATGGTTGCCACCGGGGCCGCTGAGCACGTTCTGCGGGTTGCGCTCGCTCGGCGGAAGGGTGGGGTCAAACGCGGGGTTGGGCACACTCACCAGGTACTCGCGGCCGATGGCGCGGTTGCCGCGACCGAAGCGATCTTGCTTGCTGTATTCGCCGGACACCGCGATGTTGCCGCGGCCGCCTGCGAAATCGGTGCCGGCAGAAAAGCTGGCAAATGAGCGGTTGTAATTGCCTTCGTCGGCCAGGCCGGTTTGCGCGCGCGTCTCGAAACCGGTGAACGATTTCTTGAGGATGAAATTGACCACGCCGGCAACGGCATCGGCGCCGTACACCGCCGACGCGCCGCCGGTAATGACTTCCACGCGCTCGACCCATTCCACTGGAATGGTGTTGACGTCCACCGCAGTCGAGCCCGGGCTGGAGCCCACGTGGCGACGGCCGTTGACCAGCACCAGCGTGCGGTCAACGCCCATCCCGCGCAGATCGAGCAGACCCAGGCCGGCAGTGCCGATAAAGCGGGTGTAGTTGCCCAGCGTGTAGCTCGGCGCCAGCGCCGGCATACGCGCCATCAAGTCGCTGATGGTGGTCGCGCCGGTGGCGCGGATTTCTTCGGCGCTGATGGCAGTCACCGGCGAAGGCGTGACAAAGCCGGTACGTGCGATGCGCGAGCCGGTGACGGTGACCTTGTCCAGATCGGTCGTATCGGGTGCGACCCCGTTTTCGGACTGGGCGGCGGCATTGCCTGCGGCCAGTACGCCGAAAAGTGCAGTACTAAGGCGGTGGCGACGGATGCGTTGCGAGGTACGGCTCGACATGATTTCGCAGATTCCTTGCTGAGATTCGATTTGCATAGTTGTGTTCGCTGAGCGCCAGCTGAACTGTGTTTTGAACGTAACAATTGTTTAATCTTGTGTCCATGTTTGCGAAATTTGTCACTGAATGTCACGCAGTGACTGCGCGCGCATTTGGTCGCGCGAGCGAACCGGCCAGTTGCTTCCGACCGAGCCGGTACACTCACGCCCTTCTTTTGATGCCGCGCAAAGCGATGTTCGCGTTGCTCGCGGTGGCACACGACATGTTGGGTAGGCGATGAACACGATGGTGGAAAGTGGTTTCTTGGCGGCGCGCGCTGTTGCGCAGGCGGTTGGCGCATGACCGGCGAACGCAGAATCGCCGCGCATGCGGTGCAGGGCGCGTTGGCGCCGCATCCGCGCATCCGCAATGTCATCGCGGTGGGGTCGGGCAAGGGTGGGGTGGGCAAGTCCACCACTGCAGTGAATCTGGCGCTGGCGCTGCGTCAGCTGGGCGCGCGGGTGGGTGTGCTGGATGCCGATATCTATGGGCCGAGCGTGCCGGCAATGCTGGGCCTGAGCGGCCGGCCGGATAGCCCGGACAACAAGTCGATCGAACCGCTGCGCGCGTTCGGGATCGAGGCGATGTCGATCGGCCTGTTGGTCGATCAGGACACCCCGATGATCTGGCGCGGGCCGATGGCGACGTCCGCGCTGACCCAGCTGTTCAGCGACACCCTGTGGGACGACCTGGACTATCTGCTGATCGACCTACCGCCGGGCACCGGCGACATCCAGTTGACCCTGTCGCAGAAGATTCCGGTGGCCGGTGCGGTGATCGTCACCACGCCGCAGGACATCGCCACGCTGGACGCGCGCAAGGCCTTGAAGATGTTCGAGAAGGTCGAGGTGCCGGTGCTCGGCATCGTCGAGAACATGGCCGTGCATACCTGCAGCAACTGCGGTCACCGCGAGCATCTGTTCGGCGAAGGCGGCGGCGAGCGCATGGCGGCGCAGTACGGCGTGCCGTTGCTGGGCTCGTTGCCGCTGGAGATTGCGATCCGCGAACAGGGCGATGCGGGTCAGCCGATCGTGGTAGCCACGCCGGAGTCGGTGGCAGCCCAGGCCTACCTGGCGGCGGCGACGCGGCTTGCCGAGGAACTGGGCAAGCGCCCACGCGCCAGCATCCCGATTTCGGCATCGCTGCTGTAACGCGGCCGGCCGGCTGCAGCTGCCGGCCGCTGGTAGAATTCGCCGTCTTCGCGCGGGCCGCTCGGCCCGCCGCCTTCCGTCTTCAAGGAACACCGCATGAGCATCAAGAGCGACCGCTGGATCAAGCGCATGGCCGAACAGCACGCGATGATCGAGCCGTTCGAGCCTGGACAGATCAAGCACGATGCTGCCGGGCAGCGCATCGTCAGCTTCGGCACCTCCAGCTACGGGTACGACGTACGCTGCTCGCGCGAGTTCAAGGTGTTTACCAATATCAACTCGACGATCGTCGATCCCAAGCACTTCGATCCCGGCAGCTTTGTCGATATCGAATCGGATGTCTGCATCATTCCGCCGAACAGCTTCGCACTGGCGCGCACCGTGGAATATTTCCGCATCCCGCGCGACACGCTGGTGGTGTGCCTGGGCAAGAGTACCTACGCACGCTGCGGCATCATCGTCAACGTGACCCCGCTGGAGCCGGAGTGGGAAGGCCACGTGACCCTGGAATTCAGCAATACCACGCCGCTGCCGGCGCGCATCTATGCCAACGAAGGCGTGGCGCAGATGCTGTTCTTCCAGTCCGACGAGGTCTGCGAGACCTCGTACAAGGACCGCGGCGGCAAGTATCAGGGCCAGACCGGCGTAACCCTGCCGCGTACTTGAAGCAGCGACCGAAACGACTGCGCTCGCCGCCAGGCGGGCGCGACCGATACTCGGAATCGGCATGTGCCACGCGTGCACTCCGGTTCGTCCATGCCCGTCTGACGGCTGCTCGCCGGGTCTTTGGCCGCTCCTGGTGCAATGGCGCGGCCGTGACCTTCAGCAGGTCGCAGCAGCCTTCTGGCGGTAGCGCAGCAGGTGGCGCACGCCAGCGGCGATCAGAAACACCGGCCACCAGGTCGCAATCAGGTTGCCCACATCCATATGGGCCAGCCCCAGGTTGTCCAGCAGAAACAGCGCGCCCATGACAATCAGGAACAGGGCGGGGATCAGACGGTAGTTCATGGCGATGTCCTCGTTGGGTATGAGGCCATGCTGCGCCCGATGCGCCCCACGATCAGGTGCCGGAAGTCAACAATCGCAGATGACAAACGTCATGTCGGGCGCCTCATTCGGTGCAACTGCGCCACCCGAGCGCAGCACCGCACATCAACTCGCAAGCGTCAATCCGCCCATCGGCTGGAGGGTCAGCAGCGCCGATGGCCAGCTCTGACCAATTCCGACTCCCAACTCCCCAGGCCCAGCTTCACCTACTTGCCGCGCCCGAACAGCATGCCGATCCCGCAAGCGACCAGCGCAGCCGGCCACCAGGTGGCGATCAAGCGACCAAGACTGAGATTGGTCCAGCCCAGGTTGTTGGCCAGGAACAGCAGGCCGACGAGGATCAGGATCAGCGCGGCGACGACATTGGATTTCATGCGGAAGACTGGTTGAAGGACAGGCGCCTATCGTAGCCGTTGCGCCCACGCCGCGACATGCTGCTGCAACGTCTCGGGCACAAAGCGCTGCGCACTCCCGCTGCCCCAGACAGGCCCGGGCCATGCGGCATCGCCGGGGTGACGGCCGACCAGATGCACGTGTAGCTGCCGCACGATATTGCCCAGCGCGCCGATATTGAGCTTGCTGACCGCAGGTTCGGCGCGCAGCAACTGCGAGAGCTGGTTGATTTCGGCCATCAACAAACGCTGCTGGCCACCATCCAGATCGATCCACTCACTGACATCGGCCACCCGTGGCACCAGCACCAGCCACGGGAAGCGGGCGTCGTCCATCAGCCGCACCTGCGACAGCGGCCCGTCGGCGACGAACACCGTGTCGGCCGCCAGGCGCGGATCGAGCAGGAAACCGCCCGCAGGCGTGCCCGGTGCGGTGTCGCTCATCCCAGATGCGCCGCGAAGAAGCCCAGGGTGCGCTCCAATGCGCGCTCGGCGCTGTCGGCGTCGTAGTGGGTGGGGTCGATGCTGCGGTTGAAGGCATGCCCGGTCGGATACACGAAGGTCTCCATCTGCGGGAGTTTCTCGCGATGGGCCTGGATCGCTTCGGGCGGAATGCTGGCATCGCGCTCGCCGAAGTGGAACATCACCGGCGCCTTGGGGGGGGCGTCCAGCAGCTGGGTGTTGCGGCCGTCGTAGTAGCTCACCGACGGCAGTCCCAGGCGAATTGCCGACAGCAGCGCGACCGAGCCGCCCCAGCAGTAGCCCACCGTGCCTACCTTGCCGGCGCGGGTCAGCAGGGTGGCAGCGGATTTCACCACCTCCACGGCGCGCTCCAGGCCCACCGCATTGGCCAGCGCCAGGCCGCGCTGCAGGCTTTGCTGGTCGTACGGCAACTGCACGTCCTTTTCTTCCAGATCGAAGAAGGCCGGTGCCAGCACCTCATAGCCGCGTGCGGCGTAGTCGTCGGCCACTGCGCGGATATGTTCGTTGACGCCGAAGATTTCTTGAATCACCACCAGGCCGCCGCGCGGGCTGGAAGCGGGCGTGGCGTGCCAGGCGGCAACCTGGCCGTCGGGGGTGTCGAGCGTGGTCCAGTGACCCATGGAAACTCCTGCTGCAGTCCGGGGAGGCGCGCATTATCGACCGGATCGGCGGGGGTGAAGGTGAGGGTTCCGCTAAGATGGCCCCGCGTTGCGCGGCATGCGGTTCAGAGCGCCGCCCCCGCACCGCTATAATTGACCCGCTCAGGCCCCAGGCCGCTCCGTTTCCCAGGCTCCTGCTTCCATGTCCCAGCTGAACCCCAAAGTCGGCTTCGTCAGCCTCGGCTGCCCAAAAGCAAGTCTATTTATATCTGTCTCGGGCCGTGCTGTAAGAGCTTGCTGAGCTTCGGAGTGCTGACGAGTAGAGAGGGTTTTTACGATCCGTGCGGCTATGTTTGTGCCCCGTCTGTTGCGGCAGTCGCTGATCGATCAGGAGGCAATCCCCTAATCCCTGGGCGGCACTGTGCCCGCGTTTGCTAGCCTCCTCGAGGATGGGGGGGCGAAGCGGTTGCAGGTTGTCAGGAATTCGGGCGCCTCGGTGGATTAAGCCGTCACCTCAGTTCGGCTGTCCGCTCCAGGATGCCAAGTCCCGGAAACGGGTCTAGCCGTTGTTGGAACACGGGGCGGGCTTCGGCCTCGGGCGCAATCGCAAACCGCAGCTCGTGCTCGCTGGCTGCTCTTAGCCATTAGCGGCCTTCGTGGACGTTTGCTTGCAGAAACTTCATCGCGTGGGAGCACCTACAGTAATTCATCGCTGCTGCAATGGCCGCGATCTCAGCTAGCTGCAGGCGCAAAGCCCTGAATGCCTGCTAAGGAAGGTCTGATCAA
>NZ_JAGHWR010000094.1:0-26357 GCF_017746155.1 Xanthomonas sp. D-36-1 | reverse complement strand
CGAGACAAACCCCGCCGATGGCGGCGGCTAGGAAATTCCCGCGGAAAGCGCCAGAAATGGCGAAATTCCGAAGTTCCAAAAGCCACTCTTCGGAACGACGCCACCTTCCGCCCTGTCAGGTCTCGTTGTTCAGACCTTCCCTAGCAGTTTCATGGAAGAGATCACCCGAAAGAGGAATGGTGCGTGCTGCCGGAGCGACGCGACGCGACGCGGCCGTTGCTGCGATAGCGGCGTGGCGGACTCTACGGAACAGCGCCTGCGTGCGCAGAAGGCGAGCGAACCGGACGCCGTGCCAACGAAGCGGCACTGCGCCGCTGTGTCGTCGTTGCAATGGCGTGCGCAAAACTAAAGCGCAATCTGCGGCGTTTTCATCGCAACGCCGCACCCACTGCGCTTACGCTGAAAAAATGTGCGCGTCATTGCTGACGCGTGGCATTCATCGCTGCGCGCTACACGCCGCGCCAATCAACACGCGTCAGTAACCGTGCACCGGGCGATGCGACTTCACCGCCATGACCAAGCCAAGGCCGGCCAGTAGCGACACCGCCGAGGTGCCGCCGTAACTCATCAGCGGCATCGGCACGCCCACCACCGGTAGCAGGCCGGAAATCATGCCGCCGTTGACCAGCACGTAGACGAAGAACGCCAGGCCGGTGGCGCCGGCAACCAGGCGCGAATAAGTGTCGCGCGCCTGCGAGGCGATCCACAGGCAGCGGCCGATGACGATCAGGTACAAGGTCAGCACGGTGGCGACGCCGATCCAGCCGAATTCTTCGCTGAGCACCGAGAACGCAAAGTCGGTGGTCTGTTCGGGAATGAAGTTCAGGTGCGATTGCGAGCCCAGGCCCCAGCCCTTGCCGTTCAACCCGCCCGAGCCAATCGCGATCTTGGACTGGATGATGTTCCAGCCCGCGCCAAGCGCGTCGTTCTCGGGGTTGAGGAACATCATGATGCGGTCCTTCTGGTACGGCCGCAGCAGCCAGAACCACGCCACCGGCGCAGCCGCAGACACACCGCCCACACCCACGGCCACCCACCACCACGGCAGGCCGGCCAGCAGCAGCACGAACACGCCGCTGGCAGCAATCAACACACCGGTGCCGAAGTCCGGCTGCAGCATGATCAACGCGGTGGGTACGCCGATAATCACGCCGGTCACCAGCACGGTGGAAATGCGCGGCGGCAGCGGCATGCGGTGCAGATACCAGGCCGCCATCATCGGCAAGCTGATCTTGAGCAGCTCGGCCGGCTGCAGGTAGAACACTTTCAGGTCCAGCCACTGCCGGCCGTACTTACCGGTGCCCAGCGCGAAGACCGCCAGCAGCGGCAGCATCGACAAGCCGTACACCCACGGCGTCCAGGCGCGCAGGCGCAGCACCGACATGCGCGAAATACCCCACATCGCCGCCGCCCCGATGATGAAGCGGATGCCCTGCGCCAGCATCAGATGCTCGCCATTGGCAGTGCCGCCGGCGCTCTTGAGCACCGACAGGCCGATGGCCATCAGCCCCCCCAGCGCCAGGCACAGCACCCAGTCCAGGCTGCGCGTAAAGCGCGCGGCCATGTCCACCAACCAGCGCAGGATGTCGCTCAATGGTCGGTCTCCTGCACCGCGTCCGGCACATCCGGCACGACCGGTTGCGCGGGGGTGTTGGGGTCCAGCGCAACGGCGCTGTGGCCGATCACCACCGGCAGTTCGTCCAGCGTGGCAGCGGCCGCGTCGCCGGCTGCGCGCGCGTCGGTGACGCCGGCTTCGAACTGGTTGACACCTACGGCGGTCATGCCGAGCTCGCTGTCCAGCGGCTCCAGACCGGCGGGCATCTTGCCCAGCAGCCAGGCATCGAAGATCTTGCGTGCGATCGGCGCTGCCGAGCTGGTGCCGAAACCGCCGCCTTCCACCGCCACCGCCACCGCGATGACTGGATTGTCGGCCGGCGCGAAACCGACGAACAGGCCGCGGTGACGCAGGTGCAACGGCAGGCTGCGCGGGTCCACCGCCGCCACGCCCTTGCGGCTGACCACCTGCGCGGTGCCGGTCTTGCCGGCCATCTGGTACGGCGCACCCGGGGTGATCGCATAGCCGGTACCGCCGGGCCGCATGGTGTCCATCATGCCCTCGCGTACCACCTGCAGATGCGCCAGGCTCTGGCTGATCGGCTTGCCGGGCGGCTGGATCATCGGCTCCCAGGGATGATCGAAACCGGTACGCTCTTCCAGCACCAGGTGCGGGCGCAGCAGCAGGCCACTGGCGATCGCCGAGACGCCGCGCACCAGTTGCAGCGGCGTGACCTTCCAGTCGCCCTGGCCGATGGCGATGTTGACGGTGTCGCCCGGATACCAGCGCTCCTTGCGCGTCTTGTACTTGTAGGCCGGCGACGGCAGGATGCCGCCGATTTCTCCCAGCAGGTCCACCCCGGTGGGCTGGCCGAAGCCGTATTCGCCCATGTAGTGGTCGAAGCGCTCGATGCCCATGTCCACCGCCAGGCGGTAGTAATAGGTGTTGACCGATTGGGCGATCGACTTGCGCAGGTCGGTCCAGCCGTGGCCGCCGCGGTGCGAGTCGCCCCAGCCGCGGCTGACGCCGGGAAGATAGAACATGCCGGTAGACAGCACCCGGTCTTCCGGCCGGCGCAGGCCGCTATCCAGGCCGGCCAACGCGATCAGCGGCTTGAGCGTGGACCCTGGCGCCACCCCGCCGAGCACCAGCCGGTTGAACTGCGGCCGCGACGGGTTGTCGTTGAGCATCTTGAAATCGGTATGCGAGATGCCGTTGACGAACAGGTTGGGGTCGTAGCTGGGCAGGCTGACCATGCCCAGGATCTCGCCGGTGCGCGGGTCCATCGCGATCGCCGCCCCTTCGTGCTCGCCAAAGGCGGCCACCATCGCGCGCTGCAGGTCGGCGTCTACCGACAGCCGCAGATCCGCACCGGACTGCGGCGCGACCCGGCCGACGGTGCGGATGGCACGGCCCTGGACATTGGTTTCGACCTGCTCGTAACCGACTTGCCCGCGCAGATCCTGCTCGTAGTAGCGCTCCAGTCCGGATTTGCCCATGTGGGTGAGCGCAGCATTGCCCTCGCCCAGCACCGCCAGGTCTTTTTCGTCGATGCGGCCCACATAGCCGATGATGTGCGCGAACAACGGCCCGTAGGGATAACGCCGGGTCAGGTACGGCTCCAGCTCCACGCCGGGAAAGCGCCAGCGCTCCACCGCGAACCGTGCCATTTCTTCATCGCTCATGCGCAGCTTGAGCGTCACCGGCAGGAAGCTGCGGCGCGCGCGGCGCTCGCGGTTGAAGCGCTCCAGATCCTCCGGCGCGATCGGGATCACCTTGCCCAGCGCGTCCAGCATGGCGTTCATGTCGGCGACCTTGTCGGGGGTCACGTCCAGACGAAACGCCGGCACGTTTTCGGCCAGCAGCCGGCCGGTGCGGTCGTAGATCATGCCGCGCCCGGGCACCACCGGTTTGGGCTTGATGCGGTTGGCCTCCGAGCGCGTGGCGTAGACCTCGTGGTCGAGCACCTGCAATTTGAAATACCAGCCGCCCAGGCCCACCAGGCAGATCACCACCATCGCAAAGCCCAGCACCGCGCGGCGGCGGAACTGTTCGGCCTCCGCATGCGGATTCTTGGGATGACGGCGCCCGTGCATGGCTTACTTTTTGCCCCGCTTGCCCAGCCGCACCGCATCCAGCACCACGAACAACGGCGGCCACAGCGCCATGCCCAGCAGCGGCGCCCACCAGTAGCTCCAGGGCAGGGTCGGCTCGCCTACGGCCAGGTGCACCGCCGAAGACACGATGCGGTCGTTGAGCAATAGCCCACCAATGGCCAGCGCCTGCTGCGAGACCGGGAAAAAACGCATGCGCGCGCGGAAGCGCTGCAGGATGAAGGTCATGATCACCAGCCGCAGCGCCTGTTCGCCGAGCAGCCCGCCATACAGCAGGTCGGCCAGCACGCCGGCCACGAAGGCCAGGCCCAGCCCGACCCGGTCCGGCTCCTCGATCACCCAGTACGCCAGCACCAACGCCAGCCAGTAAGGCCGCAGCGGCTGCACCACCATCGGCAACGGCAGCAGGCCCAGGACCAGCGCAATGAAGATGCTCGCTGGCAGGATCCAGGTGTTGCGCATGCGGGTCATAGGTCCGTCTCCTGCGGAGAAGGACGGGATTGGGGATGGGGGATGGGGGATTGGTTAGGAGCGGTGCTCTGCGGCTGTGGGGCGTTGCGGTTGCCGGTTCCCGATCCTGCGTTCCCTGACGCCCGTGAGCCCTGCGGTGACGCGGGGCGGGAATCGGAATTCCGGATGCTGGATGTGTTCGATGCGGGCGGACGGGAGGGCATGCTGGACGGGCGGCCGGGTGCGGGTGCGCTGGCCGGCTGTGTCGGCGCAGACTGGACACGCGGCGTGGTGCCGGCTGCGCTGGCAGCACCCGATGCCGCGCCCGCCGGCGTGCGCGGTGCTGCGGTCACCGGCATGTTCGCTGGCGCGGTGACGGCGGCAGGCGCGGCATTGCCGTTGCCGTTGCCGTTGCCGTTGCCGTTGCCGTTGCCAATCCCGTCTCCCGAATCCCCAATCCCGGCCCCAGGCACTACCCGCAACGGCTTGCCGGCACGCAGCAGCAACACATCGCGGCCGCGATCGAGCTTGGCGG
Source organism: Xanthomonas sp. D-36-1 (assembly GCF_017746155.1). Taxonomy (NCBI): domain Bacteria; kingdom Pseudomonadati; phylum Pseudomonadota; class Gammaproteobacteria; order Lysobacterales; family Lysobacteraceae; genus Xanthomonas; species Xanthomonas sp. D-36-1. Next base: position 21,703 of record NZ_JAGHWR010000094.1, on the reverse strand, counting down.
CCGGGGTCAGTTCGCCGACCAGGAAGGCGTGGGTATCGTCGGGATGCAACTCGGAGACCTTGCCGACCGGGAAGCCGGCCGGGAAGCGGCCGCCCAGGCCCGAGGTGACGATTTCATCGCCCACCTGCACGCCGGCACTGAGCGGGATGTCGCGCAATTCCAGGCGGTCGCCGCGCCCGTAGACGATCAGCCGCACGCCATTGCGCGCCACGCTGACCGGCACTGCGTGGTCGGGGTCGGTGAGCAGCAACACGGTGGAATGCAGCGGGGTGACTTCGATCACCTGCCCCATCAGGCCGCCGGCATCGATCACCGCCTGGCCCAGCAGCACCCCTTCGCGGCTGCCGGCGTCCAGCAGCAAGCGTTGGCGCGTGGGATCCAGATCGATGTTCAGGATCGGCGCCAGTTGCACATCCAGACCGCGACGCTCGGCCACGTTGAGCAGTTCGCGCAGTTGCGCGTTATCCAGGGCCGCGGTTTGCAACCGGGTCAGGCGCGCATTGGCGACCAGCAGTTGGTTGCGCAGATCCCGGGTCTCTTCCACCAGCTGCGCATGCGTTGCGGCGTTGTCGCGCACCTGCGAACCGATGCGTCCCGGCAGCCCGGCCACCGCCCAGATCGGCTGGATCAGCAGATTGGCCTGCATGCGCACCTGGCTCAGCCAACCACCGCGGCTATCGAGCGCAATCAGCACGATCGCCAGCACCAGATAGACCAGCAGGCGCAGCGTGGAGGTGACTTCGCCCGGACGGGAGGCGACGGGAGGACCGGCGTAGGAGGGCACTGTCAGGGCCGGGAATGGGGAGTCGGGAATAGGGAATCGGGGAGCAGGTGGCTGCCCACGCCACGGGTAAGGCGAAAACTCACATTGGCGTGACCGCGATGCAACCGCTCAGGGCCGTAGGCAGGAACCGCTCTCACGATTCCTCTTTCCCGATTCCCGATTCCCGAGCGCTTCACTCCGGCGCGAAGAACTCGTTGCCATGCATGTCCACCAGCTCCAGCGCCCGGCCGCCGCCGCGGGCCACGCAGGTGAGCGGGTCGTCGGCCACCTGTACGTGCAGGCCGGTTTCTTCGGAGATGAGCCGGTCCAGATCGCGCAGCAGCGCGCCGCCACCGGTAAGCACGATGCCGCGCTCGGCGACGTCGGCGCACAGTTCCGGCGGGGTCTGCTCCAGCGCCAGCTTCACTGCCGAGACGATGCCCGACAGCGGCTCGTGCAGCGCTTCGAGCACTTCGTTGGAATTGATCTTGATCATCTTCGGCACGCCCTCGGCGAGGTTGCGACCGGAGATTTCCATCTCCTGCACCTCGTCCTGCGGGTAGGCGCAACCGATCTGCAGCTTGATGCGCTCGGCCGTGGCCTCACCGATCAGCATGCCGTGGTTGCGGCGCACGTAATTGGTGATCGACTCGTCGAACCGGTCGCCACCCACACGCACCGACTGCGAATACACGATGCCGTTGAGCGAGATCACCGCCACTTCGGTGGTGCCGCCGCCGATGTCGATGACCATCGAACCGCGCGCCTCGGTCACCGGCATGCCGGCACCGATCGCTGCGGCCATCGGCTCTTCGATCAGATAGACATCGCGCGCACCGGCCTCTTCCGCAGATTCCTTGATGGCGCGGCGCTCGACCTGCGTGGAGCCTGCCGGCACGCACACCAGCACGCGCGGGCTGGGGCGCAGGAAGCGCGATTTGTGCACCTTCTTGATGAAGTGCTTCAGCATCGCTTCGGTGTAGGTGAAGTCGGCGATGACGCCGTCCTTCATCGGGCGAATGGTGGTGATGTGGCCGGGGGTACGGCCGAGCATCTGCTTGGCCTCCGCACCGACGGCAGCGACCGAGCGCGTGCCGCCGATCGCGCGATCCTGACGCACCGCAACCACCGACGGCTCGTTCAGCACGATGCCCTGTCCGCGCACGTAGATCAGCGTATTGGCCGTGCCCAAATCGATGGACAGGTCGTTGGAGAACATGCCGCGGAGTTTCTTGAACATCGAGGGAGTCGTTCCTGGGTAAGTCGCGTGCCCGCCGCCAGACTGGCGAAATTTTGGGCAGAAAACGAAGTCGGCTAGCCTAGCAATCCCCCCCGGGGTGAGCAAGGAAAAATCGGCGATTTCGCCCCCGTTTTCATGTGGCGGTCACGCCGGCCATGGCATGCGGTTCTGGCTCTGATCGGCCGCAGCCGTTACCCTTTGCGCCGCGGCGCACGCGCCGTCCCGCTGCCATGCCCGGCAATTGGCGGGTTTTCCCAACGCAAAGGCCCGACTCGATGTCCGCACTGATCTGTGGTTCCCTCGCCTACGACACCATCATGGTGTTTCCGGACCAGTTCAAGAACCACATCCTGCCGGACAAGGTGCACATCCTGAATGTGTCGTTCCTGGTCCCGCGCATGCGCCGCGAGTTCGGCGGCTGCGCCGGCAACATCGCCTACAACCTGCATCTGCTCGGTGGCGCGCCGATCCCGATGGGCACCGTGGGCCAGGATTTCGGCCCGTACCGCGAACACTTCGAGACGCTGGGGATCGACCTGTCGCGGGTGAAGATCATCGACGACCTGTTTACCCCGCAGGCCTTCATCACCACCGACCACGACAACAACCAGATCACCGCCTTCCATCCGGGCGCGATGATGCGCAGCTACGAAAACCACGTGAAGGATGTGCCGGGCGTGACCCTGGGCCTGGTCGGCCCGGACGGGCGCGAAGGCATGATCCAGAACGCGGAAGAGTTCGCTGCGGCTGGCATTCCTTTCATCTTCGACCCTGGCCAGGCGATGCCGCTGTTCAACGGCCCGGAGCTGCGCCAGTTCATCGAGCAGGCACAGTACGTGGTGGTCAACGACTACGAGTCGAACCTGTTGCAGGAACGCACCGGCTGGGACGAAAAAGACATCGTCTCGCGCGTGCAGGCCTACATCACCACGCAGGGCCCGAAGGGCGCGCTGGTGCATACCCCGGAAAAAACCTACGACATCCCGCCGGCGCACGAGCGGCGCGTGGTCGACCCGACCGGCTGCGGCGACGCGTTCCGCGCTGGCCTGATCTACGGCATCCAGGGTGGCTACGACTGGTTGACGATCGGCCGCATGGGCAACCTGATGGGCGCGCTGAAAGTGGAACACCCCGGCACCCAGAACCAGCGCTTCGACTTCGCCGAATTCAACGACCAGTTCAAGCAGCAGTTCGGCTATGCGTTGTAGCCGGGAGTGGAGATTCGGGATTCGGGAGTCGTAAAGGCTGGGTCCTGGCGCCTCAAGGCCACGAGAAACCGCGCGATGGCGCGGTTTTTTCGTTTTGGCCCAGGCGAACAAGCAGCCGCCCCCAGCCGAGCCGCTTCTGCCAATCGCCAATCCCGAAACCGCATCCCCGGCGTTTGCTGCACCGCGGTTTGAGCCTCGCCCCGGTTTATGCGTCACTGCCGCTCTGGCCCCGGGTAGGGACCGAGGAAGCGCCACGTGTCGGAAGTGACTGTCGCCAACCTCCTGCAGGCCACGGCTGGGCCCTCGTCCGCTGCCGAGGCGGAATCCGCGTTGCTGGCGCGGATGCGCCGCTTCCGCCAGATCGAACCGCTACCGCCGGCGCTGGCGCGCTCGTGGCAGCGCTGCCTGGACGAATACGGACTGAGTCCGGATGCGTCCCCTTCGCCGATGGTCCACGACGGCAGCGAGCTGCGCGAGCGCCAGCAGCGGCTCGAGGAAGTGCTGCGCATCGCCAAGGTGGAGATGGAGAACCTCTACGAGCAGATCGCCGGCGGCGGCTACGCCGTGGTGTTCGCCGACGCCGAGGCGACCTTGCTGCACAGCGTGCACGACCCGGCATTGCTGCGCGAATTCCGCCAGACCGGGTTGTTCTGCGGCGCCAGCTGGGCCGAGCGCTACCAGGGCACCAATGGGATCGGCACCTGCGCGGTAGAGCGCAGCGCGCTCGGCGTGCACCGCGGCGAGCATTACCTGGCCCGGCACCTGCCGCTGTCGTGCAGCGGTGCGCCAATCCTCGACCCGCACGGGCAATTGCTGGCGGTGCTGGATGCGTCCACACCGGATGCGCGCGACACCAGGCTGGTCCAACGCCACACCAGCGCGCTGGTGCGCATGTCGGCGGCACAGATCGCGCGTTCGTACTTCCTGGCGCAGTACCGGCACGCGTGGATCCTGCGCTTCCACAGCCGCCCGGAGTTCGCCGGCCTGTTGCACGAGGCGCTGATGGCGATCGGCGCCGACGGCTGCGTGCTGGCCGTCAACGAAGCGGCTCTGGAACAGCTCGGCAAGGGCGACCGCAGCCAGCTGGTCGGGCGCGACATCTCGCAGGTGATGCAGCTTGACTTCGACACCGTGGAACAGCGTGCGCGCAACGATGCCAGCACGCTGTGGTCGATCCGCTGCGCCTGCCACGGACGCCGCTTCTTCGCCCTGGCGCAGCCGCCGCGCCGCAACGTGGTTGCTGGCGGCGCGCAGGCCACCACCGCCGACGATGGCGAGGCGGCTTACGCACGCGAACACGTCGGCTCCGATCCGCGCATGCGCCACAACCTGGACAACGCGCTGAAGCTGGCCGCGCATCGCGTGTCGATCCTACTGTGTGGCGCCACCGGCACCGGCAAGGAGGAGTTCGCCAAGGCGGTGCACCGCGGCTCGCCATGGGCGGCGCGGCCGTTCGTGGCGGTGAACTGTGCGGCGATCCCCGAGGCGCTGATCGAGAGCGAACTGTTCGGCTACGCGCGCGGCGCGTTCACCGATGCCGCGCGCGAAGGCCGCCACGGCAAGCTGCTGCAGGCCAGCGGCGGCACCTTATTCCTGGACGAGATCGGCGACATGCCGCTGCCGCTGCAGACGCGGCTGCTGCGCGTGCTGGAAGAACAGCGCGTGACCCCGCTGGGCAGCGACCGCGCAATGCCGCTGGAACTGCACGTGATCAGCGCCAGCCACCGCGACCTGGCGCAGATGGTGGCCGCCGGCGAATTCCGCGAGGACCTGTACTACCGCCTCAACGGCGTGGTGCTGCACCTGCCGCCGCTGCGCGAACGCAGCGACAAGGCCGAGCTGATCCGCACCCTGCTGCGCGAGGAAAACAGCGAGCGCAGCGTGCGCATCAGCGAAGAGGCGCTGCACAAGCTGCTCAGCTACGCCTGGCCGGGCAACTTGCGCCAATTGCGCAATGTGCTGCGCACGGCGGCCGTGCTGTGCAGTGACGAGGTGATTCGCTTGCCGAATCTGCCGCAGGAGATCGTCGACGCGGGCAGCGCACCCTGCCTGGTCGATGGGCGTGCGGTCGCGGCCGACGACATGCCTGGCCGCGTGGCATTGGACCAGGCCGAGCGGCTGGTGCTGCAGCAACAACTCGAACGCCACCGCTGGAATGTCAGCCGCACCGCCGATGCCCTGGGTATCAGTCGCAACACGCTGTACCGCAAGCTGCGCAAGCACGGGCTGGAGACCGGGTGAATCGGGAATCGGGAATCGGGAATGGATAAAAGCAGTGCGCTGACGCTCTACGATTCCCGATTCCCGATTCCCGATTCCCGATTCCCCATTCCCGATTTCCCGCTTCAAAGCGCCCAGCGCACGCCGATCAGGTACTGCCGGGGCACTCCCGGTGCGAGAAAGCGTGCCGGGCCGGTTTCCACTGGCCGATCCTGCGGACGTGCGAGTTCGCCGTCGGGAAACACGTCTTCGGCCACAGCGGCATAGGTGGCGTAGTGGCGGTCGAAGACGTTGTCGATCCGGGCGAACAGCGACACCCGCGCATTGATGGTCCAGCGCGCCTGCAGGTCGACCAGGGCATAGCCGGCGCTGCCGATGTCGAGGCGCTCAGGCGCCGGTTCGCCGGCTTCGGCATTGTCGACCTGGCCGTCTTCGTTTCCGCTCGCCACACGCCCGGAGACTGCGCGCACGCCAGCACCCACGGTCAGCGCATCGCGCTGCCATTCCACACCGAGTTTGAGGTTGTGACGCGGCAACGCAGCGATGCGCAATCCCGGCCGTAGCGCGATCACACGCTCGCCGGAGAGCAGTTCGCCGTCGCTGCGGTACGTTGCATCCAGAAAACTGTAGCCGGCCCACCACTGCCAGTCGCCGCTGCGCAGGCGCAATGCCAGATCCACACCTTGATAGCGCGTGCGGCCGACATTGTCGAAGTAACCCAGCTGCGTATCGGGTGCGCGTAGAAACAGAATGTCATCGCGGTTGTCGGCGCGGTACACCGACAGCGTGGCGGTGCGGTCGGTCGACGGCGTCCAGCGCGCGCCCAGTTCGTAGGTGCGCGAGATGATCTGCTCCAGCCGCGGATCGGCCTGCAGGCCGGTCGGCAGCCGGCACGGCTGGGTGGGATCGGCGCAGCCCAATTCGATGGCGGTCGGTGCGCGGCTGTTCTGCGCGACCGAGCCGTACAGCGTCAGCCCCGAATCGAGCCGATGGGTCAGGCCCAACGACGGATTGGCCTTGGCATAGACGAAGCGCTCGCGCGGGCGATCGCCGTCGTCGGCCGTGGACAGGATGTTGTCCACCACCACCCGATTCCAGCGCACTGCAGCGGTGAGATGGGTCGCATTGCTCAGCGCCCAGGTGTCGGCGAGGAACACGCCCAGCGTCTCGGTGCTGCCGCGTACACCGGAGAAGAAGCCGCGTTCGGCGTCGGGATCGGCAACGACCGAGCGGTCGGATTGCACCCACCCGTCGCGGGCGAACTGCCGGTAACGCACATGGCCGCGATCGAAGGTGACCCCGGCCGTGAGCGCATGCGCGCTTCGCTGCGTGCTCAGGTTGAGCGCAATACCTTGTGCTTGCTGACGCATCTGGGTGGTGTTGAGCGCGCCGGTGGGCAACGTGTCGGCATCGGTGCGGGCGACATCGCAGTCGGCATCCAGCGCGCTGCCATCGGCGGCGTACCCGGACGCGCATTCTTCGACGAACGCTTCGTAGTCTTCGCCGATATCGCCATTGACGGTGTCGCGGCGCCCTACGCGCGAATAAGCGAGAGCGTGCAACGCGGTGTCCTCATCGAAACGATGGTCCAGCTGCACGGTCAATAACGTGTTGCGATTGCGGGTGAGATCGGGCGAGGTGTACACCGAACGCCGATCGGCGCGATACAAGCCGGGCTCCGGCCCCTCGTCGGTATATCGCGTGTCCGGCAGCAGGCCATTGCCGATCAGGCGGCTGCGCCCGTGCAGCAGCGACAGGCTCCAGTCGGTCCGCTCGCCTTGCTTACCGACCTTGCCGAACACGGTGCCGAGCCGGCCCTCGGAGGCATCGCGCCAGCCGTTTTCATCGAAGCCGGTGAGCGCAACAAAGCCATGCCAGCCGTCGGCGCTCGCGACGCCGTAACCGGCATCCAGCCGCTTGCGCGCGCCGCTGCCGATGCTCACTTCGCCCTGTAATCCCGGCGCGGTCAGCCCGGACGCGGTAGACAGCACCACCGCGCCGCCCAGCGTGTTCGGCCCGAACAACGGGTTGGAACCAGGCATCAACGTCACCGCAGTGATCGCCGCTTCGGGCAGCATGTCCCAGCTGACGATATCGGCGAACGGTTCGTTGAACCGTACGCCATCCAGATACACCGACACCCCTTGCGAAGCGCCCGGCAAGGCAGAGGCGCGAAAGCCATGGAAGGTGAGATCGTTCTGGAACGCACTGCCCTGCACGTCGTTGCCGTCCACGCCGACGAAGCGCCGCTGCAGCAGATCGCTCAGGTTGTTGCTGCGCCCTCGCGACAACTCGGCATTGCTTGCCGACTGCACCATGTACGGCAATTGCGCCGCATCGATGGTGGTGCCGGGGATCGGCGTGGCGGTGACCTCGATACGGTCCAACCAGGTGACTTGCGGCGCTTCCGCTGCAACGGCCAATGCGCTGCGTGCAAGCAAGACCATGGCGCATGCGCCTGCCAATCCCTTGCGATGCAGCGTCGCTGTCCTGCATCTGCCTGCTGCCATGTGCATCTCCTTCAATACGCCACGATGGATTTGATGCCGCGCGCCGCACGCAGGTCAGTCAACGCCTGGTTGATGTCATCCAGCGCCAGCGTGCGCGTGATCAACGGCGCCAGCTGGATATCGCCGTGCAGATAGCGTTCGACATAACCGGGTAGCTCGCTGCGGCCTTTGACGCCGCCGAAGGCGCTGCCGCGCCACACCCGCCCGGTGACCAATTGGAACGGGCGCGTGCTGATTTCCTGCGCGTCGTCGGCCATGCCCAGGATGACGCTCTCGCCCCAGCCCTTGTGGCAACACTCCAGCGCCGCCCGCATCGCGCCGACATCGCCGACGCATTCGAAACTGTGGTCGGCGCCGCCATCGGTCAGGTCCACGATCACCTGCTGGATCGGCGCACCGTAGTCGTGCGGATCCAGGCAATCGGTGGCGCCCAGCGCGCGTGCCAGTGCGAATTTCGCAGGGTCGATATCCACGGCGATGATGCGGCCGGCCTGCGCCAGCAGCGCGCCCTGTATCACCGACAATCCGATGCCGCCCAGCCCGAACACCGCCACGCAATCGCCCGGCCGCACATGCGTGCTGTTGAGCACCGCACCGACGCCGGTGGTGACCGTGCAGCCGAGCAGGCAGGCCTGCTCCAGCGGCGCATCCGGATGGATGCGTGCGACTGCAATCTCCGGCAATACGGTGTATTCGGAAAACGTGCTGGTGCCCATGTGATGCAGGATCGGCCGCCCGTGCAACGAAAACCGGCTGCTGCCGTCAGGCATCAGGCCACGTTCCTGGCTGCTGCGAATCGCCTGGCACAAATTGGTACGGCCGGAACGGCAGAACTTGCACACGCCGCATTCGGGCATGTACAGCGGAATCACGTGATCGCCAGGCCGCACGCTGGTGACGCCGATCCCGACATCTTCGACAATGCCAGCGCCCTCCTGCCCCAGGATCGCCGGAAAGCTGCCGGCATGGCCGTGCGCCAACGCATGCGCATCGCCATGGCAAATGCCGGTGGCCACCAGGCGCACCAGCACCTCGCCGGGACGCGGCGGCTGCAGGTCGACTTCTTCGATGGTCAACGGCTGGTGCGGACCCCAGGCCACCGCAGCGCGTGTCTTCATCCGGCCTCCCTGACGCGCGTCGGCCTGCCGGCCGCTCAGCGCGCGATGATCACGCCCCACGGCAGCTCGCCGACGGGGATCTGGTTGAGTTCGCGCAAGCTGGCGGTGTCGATCACGCTCACGGTGTTGGAGCGCCCATTGGCGACGTAGAGCTTGTCGCCGGTCGGCGTCAGCGCCGGATTCCACGGGCGCTGCCCAACCGGAATCTCGGCCAGCGCGCGCGGTATTAAGATCGATCACGCTGACCGTGCCGGCGCCGCCGTTGGACGCATACAGCCGCGTGCCATCGGCCGACAGCGCGACGCCGGCGGTACGCACCCCGGCGGGCAGACTGGCGCGACGCTGACGCGTCTGCAGGTCGATCACGTCCACCACGTTGGCGGTTTCCTGCGCGATGTACACGCTGCGCCCGTCGGGTGCGAACGCCATGCCGCGCGGATGCCCGCTGGTGGCCACCACACCGCGCGATCGATGGGTGGCCAGCTCGATCATGTCCATGTCGTTGGAGCCTTCATTGCTGGTGAGCAACCACTTGCCATCCGGGGTGTAGGCGCAATGCTCCGGCGCCTGCCCGCGCGTGGCGATCACCTGCTGCACGGTAAATTGCGCCACGTCGATCAGCATCACCTGATTCTGGCCTTCCACGCATACCGCGAACTGCTTGCCGTCCGGCGACAACGCGATGCCTTCGGCGTTCTCGCCGATATCAACGCTGCGCAAGACCGCGTCTTTTTCGCTATCCAGTTCGACCAATCTGTGGTGCTCGGCGTCGATCAGGTACAGATGCCCGTGCGGGCCGGGCAATAGCTGCTGCAGGCGCTTGCCGAGCTGGCCCTGCGCGCTGAGCGTGCGCACCACCGTGTCGGTGTGCGTATCGATCACCGACACGGTGCCACTGCGTTGATTGGGCACATACGCAAGCACTGGCGGCGTTGCCAGCGCCGGTGTTGCGTTGCCGCCCGCCGCAGGTGCGGTGGTGGAGGCCGGTGTGACGGCATCGCGCTGGCAGCCCGCCAGCAGCAACGCACCCAGCATCCCTGCTGCACACATGCGCGACCAGCAAGCAGACGCTGACCTCATTGCGCCTTGCCCGCGGTCTTGTTGATCGAGTGGATGAAAGCGAGCAACTTTTCGGTATCGCCGGGCTTGAGTACCGGTGCGAACGGGGGCATCTGCCCAACCACCTTTTCGTGCCCGATACGGGTCTTGCCGTGGGTGATCATGGCCGCGGTGCCTTCGCTGATCAGCGTGCGCAAGGTGTCGTCGTCGCTGCCATACACCCAGATGTCGTTGGTCAACGGCGGGCACATGCCACCGCCACCGGTACCGCCGTGACAGGCATTGCAGCCGGCCGAAAAATAGATCTTCTTGCCTTCGGCGACCAGCTCGGGCGTGACCTTGACCTCCGGTCCCTTGGGAATCGGCACGATCGTGGCGGGTGGCGCGGCCGGCGTTGCCGGATCCGGGGCTGGCCCCGCTGCGGGGTTGGGCATTGCTGCGGGTGCAGCTGCAGTTGCGGCCGCAGGCGCTGCGCTGCCGGCGACTGGCGCTGGCGCTGGCGCCGGTGCGCTGGCGGCCGCCGGTGGCGGGGGCGGCGGTGCGTCCTTGCCGCATGCCGCCAGCACGACGCTGAACATCAACGCGCACAGCGGTGCGCGGACAGGACGATCGAAGCAACTCTTGGTGGACGTGCGCATGAACGAACCTTTCTGATCGGAGGGAACACCGCGCACCCCGTGCACGCGGCGGGTGACGCAGTCATTTGCGCGCCGGGCGCCTGGCCTGGGTGAGTAGCGTGGCCAGTGCGGTGTCGCCACGTGCCTGCGCCAGATCCGCGGCGGTCTTGCCGTCGCGGTTGCGCGCAGACGGGTCGGCACCTGCGGCCAGCAGGCGGTTGGCGACCGCTTCGCGCCCGGCCGCTGCGGCCAGCATCAGCGCGGTGACACCAGCCTGATTGGCGTGACCGACCTCGGCGCCGCGTGCGAGCACGGCATCGAAAATGGCCGGGTCGTCGCGCGCCACGGCAAACATCACCGGGGTGAATCCGGTGGGATTGGCGCGCCGCACATTCGCGCCCTTGTCCAGCAGCGCCTGCACCACCGCGACATCGGCATACGACACCGCAAGATCCAGTGCGCTCCAGCCATCGCTGGACACGGCATCCACCGGCGCGCGCTTGGCCAGCAGCCTGCTGAGGCTGTCCGCATCATTGGCCCACGCAGCTTTCATCAGCGCGGTCCAGCCGCTGGCATCGCGGGCATCCAGGCGTGCGCCGGCATCCAGCAGCAGGCCGACCAGATCCGGCGCCTGATTGCGGATGGCCTGGTGCAGCGGCGGCTCGCCCAGCAAGTTGGGGTGATTGGCGTCGGCACCATGCCGCAGCAGCCATGCCGCACGCACGGCATCGCCGGCATCCAGCGCATGCGCCAGTTCCTGATTGGGGTCGGCACCGTCGGCGATGCGCAATTGCAGCTGCGCCAGTTCCTGCGATGAGGCCGCCGGGCTGGGCGCAGTGGATGCCGGTGTGGGCGTGACATATGGACCATGCGATGCCAGCTCGCCGGCCACCACGCATTCGCTACAGCGCACCAGCGGCACGTGATAACTGCGCAGGATCTGGGCGATGTTTGCCGCGCTCTGCTGCAACGCCGTGTTCAACGCGTCACGCAGGTCGGCATTCCTGCGCGATACCGCCCAGGCCATCGAATACTCCAGCACCGCATCGTCGATGGTGTTCAAGGGCACCAGACCCAGGCCGCTGCGCTGCGCGTAATATCCGGCGACCGGACCCCAGGATTCGGCCGCATCCAGCGTGTTGGCGGCGACCCGTTCGACGAGCTTGCCGGGGTGTTCTTCCGGTGCGGTGGCCGAGTCGTAGAACAGGTACTGCACCTCACCGCTGATGCCGTGCTCGTACAGCGCCTGACGCGCAGGCGAGCTCTGGAACACGCCCAGGCGCAGCTTTTTCAACGCCGGGTCGTCCAGCGAGCCAGGCCTCAACGACAAGCCTTGACGTGTGACCAGCACATACGCCGAACGATAGACCGGGCGTGTGGTCAGCCCCTGCTCGAAATCGCTGTTGAGGTCCATCAGCACATCGCAGCGGCCCGCATTGATGGTGCTACGCGCCAGGCCGCGCTGGTAATAAGTGCGCCACTCGTATTCCAGGCGCCGGCCCATGGCATCGGCAACCACTTGCGCAATCTTGTTCTGGAAGCCTTCGCCGGCCTTGTTGGACAACGGCATGTTGCCCGGGTCTGCGCACACGCGCAGGACGTGCGGATCTGGCGTAGGTGGCGGCGCGGATGCCGCTGCAGGCGTGGTTGCCGGCGTAGCGGTGGATGCAGGCGCCGCAGCGGACGCCGCATCGGAATGAGAAGCGCGAGCCGTCGGTGAGGACGGCTCGCGTGTGCAGCCTGCGGCGACGAGTCCGAAGCTGCACAGCACCATCACCCGATGCAGGTGCCGGGTGATGCCGCGCACGCCGGCAGCGGATTGCCGTCGTGCGCTTCCAACGCCTTGCATGGATGTCATCGTGCCGTCTTCGCTGCTGCATTGGCGGTACCGCCGCCTGCGGTGGCGGTGGCGGTGGCGGTGGCGGTGGCAGTGGCAGTGGCAGTGGCAGTGGCAGTGGCGGTCACGGTCTTGCCGGCGCCATCGATACGGAAGCTGTGGACCATGCCGCCGAGCGGGATCTTGTCGAAGCCCGCACCGAACGCCAGCCCCGCCGCACCCAGTGCGCCATACGGATCGGACGGATCCAGGCCCGCAGTGACCGGCAAGCCGATCCACCCGCCGATACCGGAGAACACCGCCACGTACTGATGGCCGTTGGCCTTGTAGGCGATGGGGTTACCGATGATGCCGGACGGCAACTTGGTCTCCCACAGCTTCTTGCCGGTGTCCTTGTCCACCGCGCGGAACCACCCATCCAGCGTGCCGTAGAACACCAGCCCGCCGTCGGTGACCAGGGTGCCGCTCCACACCGGGTACTTCTCCTTGATCTCCCACTTGGACTTGCCTTCCACCACATCGAACGCCTTGACGATGCCCAGCGCGCCCGGCTCATTCGGCTTCATCATCACGTTGGCGAACACGTATGGCAGACCCATCATGGTGTTGCCGCGCTCCTGCGGTTCCAGTTCCATGTGCCAGTTATTGGTGCCGCAGAAGAACACCGCCGCATTGGCCGGATCCACCGAGCACGGCTGCTGGTCCTTGCCGCCCATCGCCGAGGGGAAGGCCTGCACCTTCTTGCCGCGTTCCAGCGGCGAATGCGCGGCCACCTTCACCGGGCGACCGGTCTTCATGTCGATGCGTTCGGCCCAGTTGGCCGGCACGAACTTGTGCGCGCGCAGCAGCGTGCCATCGCGCCGATCGAGTACGTAGGCAAAGCCGTTGCGATCGAACTGCACCACCGAAGGAACCTGCTTGCCATCGATGCTCAGGTCGACCAGGATCGGCTCGTTGATGCCGTCGTAATCCCACTGGTCGAACGGGGTCTTCTGGTAGCCCCACACCGCCTCGCCGGTATCGATCTTGCGGGCGAACAAGGTCATCGACCACTTGTTGTCATGCTCGCCGTTGTTGCATTCCTCCTGCGAGGTCTTGCCGCAACGGTACGACGGGCTCCACAGGCCGGGATTGCCGGTGCCGTAGTACACCAGCTTCAATTTCGGATCGTAGCTATACCACCCCCAGGCAGCGCCGCCACCGCGCTTCCATTCGTCGTTGGGAAAGGTCTTGACGCCCAGGTCGCCGAGCTGGCCATGCTGCGGATTGGCCTTGTTGAAATCCGGGCCCAGGCAGATCGCCTTGTCGGTACCGGCCGCATCGCAGGACCATGCCTGCTTACCATCGGCAAGGTTGTAGGCGGCCACGCGACCGAGCACGCCGAACTCGTTGCCGCTGATGCCGGCAACCACTTTGCCGTCGGCGATGATCGGCGCCATGGTGATGGTTTCGCCCTTGTCCGGGTGCGCGAGTTTTTGCTTCCACACTTCCTTGCCGGTCTTGGCGTCGAGCGCGATCACATCGCCGCTGAGGCTGCCGAAGACCAGCTTGCCGTCGGCATACGAGGCGCCGCGATTGACCGTATCGCAGCACGCCACCGCCACCGACCGTTCGTCCTGTTGCGGGGTGTATTTCCACAACACCTTGCCGCCGTCGTCCTGCGCCGCAAGATCGATGGCGAACACGTTGTTCGGATACGCACTGACCATATACATGATGCTGCCGATCACCAGCGGCTGGCCTTCGTGGCCGCGCGTGGCGTCGGTTTTCATCTCCCACGACATCTTCAGGTTCTTGACGTTGTCGCGATTGATCTCGGCCAGCGGGCTATGCCGGGTGAGTGCGAAGTCGCGCCCCACGCCGCCCCAGTTGTCCGCATTGCTGGCATTGGCGGTGAACTCGCTATCGGTGTCGACCACCGCCGCGGCGGCGGGTGCAGCGGCTGTTGCCGGTGCTGCAGTTTCGGTGGGTGTGTCTTTCTTGCAGCCAGACAGAACGGCGCTCAGCGCAAGCATGAGCAGCGCAGCGCTGCGTACGCTGCGACAGGAAGATTGGTGCATGTGCGTCTACCCCTCTCGTTTGAACAACCAGTCGGTTGAAACATCCCGCAGCGCAGGCGCTGTCACCGCCGTGGCGATGCGGACGTAGGAAACGTCGGGAGAGACCTGAGCAAACGGCATGCCAGCACACTGGTGCGCCGCACCACATCGCGTCAGCGAGGGTCGAGGGTGATGACGGCGCGCCGAGCATCTCGCGCTGTCACGGTTTTGGCACAGTTTGCGCCGCACGTGCTGTGACACAGGTGGTGCAGACGGTCCAGTGACGTCTCAGCAACGCCGAGCGTGTCCTGGACTCAGATCGCTGCGCCGCTGATGCAGTGCAATGCGCTATGGCAAGCAGCACTGCGCGATATCGCCAGGCATGCCGGTCGTCTGCCCGCTGGGAGAAGGCGTCAGAAAGGCGAATATGGAGACGGATGCGGCCAATAGACAGGTGCGCCGTTCGCGACGCGTCATCGCGTCGGCGGCTAGTCAACAGTTCCCATGCCCGCTCGGGTGCACGTTACCTCGTTGCACAGGCACAACGCGCCACCCTAGCTCTCCCATTGCGCGAGCAACTGCGTGCAATCGTGCAGGCGCCAGTCCGCAAAACCGGGCCAGGGGTCGCCGGGTGTATTGACCAAGACAGTGCACGCACCGACGGCGCGGCCGCAGGCCAGGTCATTGTGGTGATCGCCGACCATGACCAGCGCGCTGCCCTGCACCGACCAGCGCCGCGCGAAATACTGCAGCCCGTCGGGCGCAGGTTTCGGGGCAGCCTCGTCGCGGCCAACGATTTCGTCCCAGACGAATGCATCGTCCAGACCGATCGCCTGCAACGTGATCTTTGCCAGCTCGCGCGCGTTGCGGGTGAGCATGCCAAGCCGGCAACCGGCGGCATGCAGCGCGCGCACCAGCGCCACTGCGCCCGGCGCGGCGCGTGCGCCTTGGGCGAGCGCACGCTCGTGTTCGAGCAACCAGGCATGCTTGGCCGCCGCTTCGTCGGCCGGTAGCGCTGCCAGGTGATGCAGGATGTCCGCCGCTGGCGGAACGTCCAGCGCGCGGCGGATCAAGGCGAAATCGTGCGCAGCTTCGGTCAGCGTGCCGTCCATGTCGAAGACCCAATGGCGGTAGTCGGACAACGTGGGAGAGAGGCCGGCGCGTGTCATGCTGTCCATCCTTTGCAAAGACATCAAAGTGATCGATTCGGTGCGACAGGCGGCGGTGCGGCCAACCTGCAGCAGTGCGCAATCGGCGACCTCGCCCAAGGCGGTCGACCAGGCGTTTGCGCTCATTGCCAAGCAGGTGCGGGTGGCGCTCGCTCGACATGTCCCTGCGCGGACACGCCAACGCGCGCGCCCCTTCATCCGAACGAATGCGCGCCAGATCTGCTGACCATCCCGAGCGCTGAATGCCGATGCGCTGCACCGCCATCACACCGGGGTACTGTACTGTCGATCAAGCGTGGCAGTGCTGCACCAGCCCGCACACACGATCGGTGTACGCCAGCGCTCATCGCGAGCTCGCCTACTTCCACCCGGGCATCTGCGTGGTGTCCAGGCCGCCGACCTCGAACTCTGCGGTGCGCGTACCGCCGGCCTTGACCGGGAAGATAATGCCGATGCGCTTGGCGTTGCGTACGAGCTTCCACAACGCTTTGTCATCGTCGATGAACATGGCAATGGCTTCGTCGGTATCCGGGCGGTGCGCCGCCATGGCACGCGGTGCGCCGCCATCGGCCGCCACCTGCACCTTGCAGCCACCGTAGCATTTGAAATCGCCGGCCTTGAGCACGAGGTAGCTGTGGCGCTTCCACTGCGGATGATCGCGAAACACCAGGCTGACCGGCTTGGGTCCGCTGCCATCCACATCCACACGCTGCTTGGCATCGATCATCGCCGAGCGCTGCGTACCGCCCTTGGCCGGCACCTGCGAGTATTGCCACAGCGCCTGCATGCGGCGCAGCTCGCGCGCCTGCTCGCCCTTGGCCTTGATATCGGCATAGTCTGGCTCGATGCGCGTGGCGGCCGCAGTGCCGGCGTAGCCTTCGATCAAGGCCGCGCCATGCGCACGCGCCATGTCCCAGTTCTGTGTCTTGACCGCCTCGTCGTACTGCTTGGCGAGCGCCTCGGCCTGGGTTTCCTTGGCCTGCGCCTGCGCGGTGGCCTGCGCCTGACGTTGCGCCTCGCGGTCGGTGCAGGCACTCAAGGTGGCGACGCACAAGGCCGCGCTCAGCAGGTACTTCATCGTCGACTCCGAAATGCATGAAAAGCAGCGGCAACGATACCAGCCTGCCAGCATGACCCGTGATCAACCGCCGTACACCGTAGGAGCGCACCTGGGCGCGACGGGGTTTCACCGGGAAAGCCCTGTCGCGCCCGGGTGCGCTCCTACGATGGTGGTTGCAGGCACGATGCGGCGATGGAAGCGGCGAGAGGGCGCTGCAACGCCCTCCGCTGCCATTACGGCTGCGCCGGCGGTGCCGCTTTCGCCTTGGCGATCATCTCGGCCACCGATGCGGTGGTGATCGGGTGATAGCTGGGCTTGGCCTTTTCGAAGGCCTGTTCAGCGAACGCGATGCCGTCCGGAGTCTTCAACAATTCGGCGTAGATCGGCAGCACCAGCTTGCGGCGGCCGACGCGTTCGATGAACTCGCCCGCGGCAGCGCGCGCGTCGGTGTAACCGCTGCGGATCGCCAGCGGATACCAGCGCATCGCGATCTCGCCATTCGGCGTGCCGGTGAAGTGATACGCCTCGTCCAGCTGCTTGAGCTGCTCGGGCTTGAGCGTGGCGCCCATGCCGCTGAGGAAGTGCACCCATTCCTGCGTGCCCCACTCGCTGGTGACCTGCTTGTTCGGCAAGGCGCCGCTGCCGCTCCAGGCGATGCGCGCGGTGTCCACGATCGAGAAGCTGCGCGAGCGCGCCTTGGCCGCAAACGCCGGAATGCCAGGCTGCTTCAGCCACGCATCCACGTCGGCCGCGCTCACCGTGTTGGGATGCTTGTCCAGCAGGTTCTTCTTCAGGTAATCGACGAACTGGTCGGTGGTGGCGCTCTGGAAGGCGTGATCGTCGAACCAGCCGCGCAGGAACGGGTCGAATACCTCGCGGCCGAAGCGCTGCTCCAGGAACTGCAGGAACCACGCACCCTTGACGTAGGCGACCTGGCTCAAGGCCTCGTCGGGGTCGCGCTGGGCCAGTGGCGGCAACTCCAGCACCTGGTCGGCCGCCTGCATGTCTTTGACTTCGGCCAGCAGATCGCCCTGGTCGATTTCGCGTTCCATCTCGGCCATCTCGGTACCGTACAGCGCCTCGGTGATGCGGCCCTGCACGTAGGTGGTGAACCCTTCGTTGAGCCAGATGTCCTTCCAGCTCGCATTGGTCACCAGGTTGCCCGACCAGCTATGCGCCAGTTCGTGCGCCACCAGCGACACCAGCGACTTGTCGCCGACGATCACGGTGGGCGTGGCGAAGGTCAGGCGCGGATTTTCCATGCCACCGAACGGGAACGACGGCGGCAGCACCAGCATGTCGTAACGGCCCCAGCGATACGGGCCGTAAAGTTTTTCGGCCGCACCGATCATCTTCTCGGTGTCTTCGAACTCCTTGGCGGCCTTGTCGGCCATGGCCGGCTCGGCCCACACGCCCGAGCGCGCGGAAATCGGCTTGAACACCACATCGCCGGCGGCGATCGCCAGCAGGTAGGACGGAATCGGCTCGGGCATCGTGAAGCTGTAATCGCCGTCGCGTGCCGCCTTGGGGTCGTTGTCGGCGCTCATCAGCACCATCACGTCCGGGCGCGAGGTGACATGTGCGCTGTAGGTGAAGCGCACGCTCGGGGTGTCTTGCAGCGGCACCCAGCTACGCGCGTGAATCGCCTGCGACTGACTGAACATGAAAGGCAGTTGCTTGCCTTCGGTCATCGACGGCTCCAGCCACTGCAGGCCCGAGGCCGTCGGCGCGGTGTGATAGGTGATCACGACCTTGGCCGGTTGATTCGGCGCTTCGATGGTGAGCTTGCTGCCGAAGGTCTTGTCGGCCGGCGCCAGGGCGAACTGCAGCGGCGACAGGCCGCCCTTGCCATCGTCTGCCTGTACCTGCGCGATGCTCAGCTCGCGCGTATCCAGCACCAGTTGCTTGGCGGCCTTGTCCTTCCACGCCAGCGTGTAGGTGGCAGTGCCGCCAATCTGCTTGGCATCGAAATCCAGCTTCAGGTCCAGCGCCAGGTCCTTGATGACCACCAGCTGCGGCTGGGCGTAGGAGCTTTCGTCGTGGTTGCGGGCGTCTGCTTTCACGGGAGCCTTGGCAGTGGCGGCCGGCGCGGTGGGGGATGCCGACGGCGTGGAGTCATTTGAACAGCCGGCCAGCGCGATGGACACGGCCAGGGACAGCGACAGGAACGGGAAGCGCATCGACGGCACCGCAGCAAGGAGAATTAGGCATCTTAGCGCCCTGCGCCGTAGCCTGCCCGTGCCATCGGTGGCCATACGCGCGATAACCTGCCACGCGGTGTCGCAACCGGCTTGCCCAGGTCAGATCACCGGATGGCCGCGCGGAGCGTCGTGCCCGTCGCGCACCAGACGCCGGCCACCGGAGAACTTGGCGCGATACATCGCCGCATCGGCGCGGCGATACAGTTCGGTGGCATCCAGCCCTTGTTCGCACACCGCACTGCCGGCGCTCACATGCAGCGGCGCATCGTCGGCATCCTCGCGCTCGAGCATCGAGAGCCATTGGTTGAGCTTGAGCGTGGCTTCGTCTTCGCTGGCATGGATGCCGATCAGGAATTCGTCGCCGCCCCAACGCCCGACCCAATCCTGCGCACCCAACCAGCCGTAGGCAGAGTCCACCAGGCGCACCAGCACGCGGTCGCCAGCCAGGTGGCCGAAACGGTCGTTGATCTGCTTGAGGTTGTCCATGTCCAGCACGAACAGCACGAACGGCCAGCCTTCGCGTTGCGAGGCGATCACCGAATCGCGCATCGCCTGTTCGCAACCGCGCCGGTTCAGCGCCTCGGTTAGCGGGTCGAACAAGGCGTGTTTCTTGAGATCGCGCATGCCGGCATCGATGCCACGCAGGCTGCGGTTGATGCCGCGCAACAGCCGGCCCAATTCGTCGTCGCCCTGTTCCGGAAGCGTGGGCAGGCGCTGATCGGCATAATACGAATCCAGCGCATCGGCGGCGATGCGCAGCGGCGCCAGCAGCCGATACAGCGCGACCAAGGTCAGCGCCGTGCCGGCCAGCGTGGCCAGCAATGCCACGATCACCACCGACCATAGCGGGCGCCCGTCCAGTTCGCTCTGCGATGCCAACCACGCGATCAATAGCAGCAACGGCAGATGGATGCCCAGAAAGGTCACCGCCAGCAGTTTGGCGCTGAAGGAGCGAGGAAACACGCGCGAGAGCCCGGCGTACAAGCGCATCCAACACTCCGGCAAAAGAGCGCTTAGTGTCGCCGAGAGCGTGTGGAGCCAACGCGACGGAAGTCTCAGAACTTCGCTGGTTGTACACATGTGCGGCACCGGTTCGCCTCAACAAGCGATCCCATGCACGCGGTGGGCGAGCGCCAGCGCACGCTACATGCGCCGACGCCAGCAGGCTCAAAACGCCCTGCTTAGATCTTGTAGCCGGAGTGGATCGCCACGATGCCGCCGGTGAGGTTCTTGAAGTGGCAACGCGCAAACCCGGCCTCGCCCATCATGCCCTTGAGCGATTCCTGCGGCGGATGCTTGCGGATGCTTTCGGCCAGGTACTGGTAGCTATCGGCATCGCGCGCGAACAACTGGCCCAGCCTGGGCAGGATCTTGAACGAGTGGAAGTCGTAGATGGGCTTGAACCAGTCGGCGGTGACTTCGGAAAATTCCAGCACGCGCGCCTGGCCGCCCACTTTCAACACGCGGTACATCTCGCGCAATGCGGCGTCCTTGTCGGTGACGTTGCGCAGACCGAAGGAGATGGTCACCAGATCGAAACTCTGGTCCGGGAACGGCAGCGCTTCGGCGTTGCATTGCACGTAATCGAAGCCGGACACCAGCCCGCGGTTGGTCAGCCGGTCGCGGCCCACCGACAGCATGCCGGCGTTGATGTCGCCCAGCACCACGGCGCCCTCGTTGCCCACGCGCTCCTTGAGCAGCACGGCGATGTCGCCGGTGCCGCCGGCCAGATCCAGCACGCGGTCGCCTGGCTTCACCTGCGCGGTCGCCACGAAGTAGCGTTTCCATGCGCGGTGCACGCCCAGGCTCATCAGATCGTTCATCAGGTCGTAATTGCGGGCGACCGAGGTGAACACTTCACCGACCAGCTTCTGCTTGTCCTTGGCAGCGACATCGCGAAAGCCGAAATGGGTAGTACCGGAGGTATAGGGGGATTCGCTCATGGGCGGATTATCGCACCGCTGACGCCACCATGACCGCAACCGGACCACAATCGCGTTTTCACCTGCGACCGGCCCTGCGAGCATTCAGTGCGCGACAAGTACGTCCAGCGCGACTGGCAGCCCCATGAGCGGCCCACCCTGCCGGGGTCGGCCTCCACCCCCCTGCACCCTACCCGGCGGCGGATCCAGTACGGCCTGGTGGGCGTGGTGGTGGCGCTCACCGGCGGGCTGAGCAATGCCCTGGTCACCGCCAACCTGACCTATCTGCAAGGCACCTTGGGCGCCTATGCCACCGAAATGGCCTGGCTGCCGGCCGCCTACGTGATGACCAACATGTCGGCGAACCTGCTGCTGGTGAAGTTTCGCCAGCAGTTCGGGCTGCGCCGGTTCACCGAAATCTTCCTGGCGCTGTACGCGCTCATCGCCTTCGCGCACCTGTTCGTGCACAGCCTGAGCTCGGCGATCACCGTGCGCGCCGCGCATGGCTTGGTGGGCGCCGCCCTCAGCTCGCTGGGCCTGTACTACGTGATCCAGGCATTTCCAACGAAATACCGGCTCAAGGCCGTGGTGCTGGGCCTGGGCATGACCCAACTGGCGTTGCCGCTGGCGCGGGTGTTCTCCACCGACCTGCTGGAATTTGGCGAGTGGCAAGGCCTGTACCTGTTCGAGTGCGGGCTGGCGGTGTTCGCGCTGGCCTGCGTGCTAGGGAAGGTCTGAAC
>NZ_JAGHWR010000093.1:0-12979 GCF_017746155.1 Xanthomonas sp. D-36-1 | reverse complement strand
GCTAAAAGTGGGGGGATTACCCAGATTGCCCAGACGCTCGTCATAGGCGTCGATACGCGCCGCGTCGTGCCTGGCGGCAAGCTGTGCACGTTGATCGTCGCGCAACTGCGCCAGATCCACCGCCAGCGACTGCAATGCGGTAACCGGCACATTGTCCAGAAGCACCGACACCGGCGCTGCCGGGGCGGCGAAGGAGGGAGGTAGCGAGACGCCGGCAGCCACCAGCGCGGCGGTGAACACACAGCCCAGCACGGTGCGGGCAGAGCGGTTGGAGTTGGCGGTGTGCATGCGGAGGTCCTTCGATCTAGCGCGGGCGATGCGGCCCTCAGTGCTTGCTGTATCGGCCGCAAACGCCTGCGCTTGACCGATTTTCGACCAGCGGCACACTTGCATGGACGTCGCAGCGACTTCCTTCTCCTGCGGGAGAAGCTGGCGCGCAGCGCCGGATGAGGTGACCCAAGCCGCCGCACGCGCCCAACCGCAAGCTGTCGACAACGACACGCGAAAACGCCTGAGCAGAGTTTTCTCGCCGAAAAAGCCCCGACATCGCTGTCGGGGCTTGCTCATGTTGGTCGCCTTGTCGCCTGCTCCACGCAGAGGTTGCGGTCAGAACTCCTGCCAGCTCGAATCGCCATTGGCGGCTGCGGCGGTCACTGGGCGTGGCGTTGCTGTGGTTCTGGCTTTGGCCGCGACACCGGCCGGTGCGGGTGCGCGCTTGGTCGTGGTCGGTTTGGCAACGCCTGGCTTCGCGGTGGCCAGACGCGGTGGAGCAGGGCGCTTGGCCGCAGGCGCCACGGCAGCGACCTGCTGCACCTTGAAGATCGCCACCGCATCGGACAGCTGACCGGCTTGCTCTTCCATCGCACGTGCCGCGGCGGTGGCTTCTTCCACCAGCGCGGCGTTCTGCTGGGTGGCTTCGTCCATCTGCGTCACGGTGAGGTTGACCTGTTCGATTCCGGCCGACTGTTCCTGCGAGGCGGCAGAAATCTCGCCCATGATGTCGGTGACGCGCTGCACGCTGGCGACGATGTCGGCCATGGTCTTGCCGGCCCGATCCACCAGGACCGAGCCTGCGGCGACCTTGTTCACCGAGTCGTCGATGAGGTGCTTGATCTCCTTTGCAGCACCGGCGGAGCGCTGTGCCAGCGTGCGCACTTCCGAGGCAACGACGGCGAAACCACGCCCCTGTTCGCCGGCGCGCGCCGCTTCCACCGCCGCGTTCAAGGCCAGGATATTGGTCTGGAAGGCGATGCCGTCGATCACGCTGATGATGTCGGCGATCTTCTTCGACGACACCTCGATGCCGGACATGGTGGTCACCACCTGCGCCACCACGCTGCCGCCTTGCGAGGCAACCGTGGCCGCACCGATGGCGAGTTGGTTGGCCTGGCGCGCATGCTCGGCGTTCTGGCGCACGGTGGAGGTGAGTTCCTCCATCGAGGCGGCGGTTTCTTCCAGGTTGGCGGCCTGCTGCTCGGTGCGCTGCGACAGATCGTTGTTGCCGGCGGCGATCTCGCTGGCTGCGGTATTGATCGACAAGGTGGCGTGCTGGATGCGCCCAACGATATCGGCAAGTTGCGCCGTGGTGGTATTGGCATCGTCGCGCATCTGGGCGAACACGCCATTGAACTGGCCCTGCATGCGCTCGGTGAGATCGCCCGCGGCGATGGCCTGCAACAGCTTGGACAGCGAGCTCAGGTTGGCATCGGCGGTCGCCATCAGCTGGTTGAGGCTCTCCACCATCGCCTGGAAATCGTACTGGAAGCGCTGCGTGTCGCCGCGCACGCTGAAGTCGCCGTTGGCAGCGGCCTGCGCCAACAGCTTGATCTCGCTGTTCATCGCCGACAGGTTGGCCTTGACGGTATCCATGGTGGAACTGAGCACGGCCTTCTCGCCGGGCAGGCGGTCCATGTCCTGACTGAAGTCGCCGATCGCATAGTGCGACATGATCTGCGCGAGTTTCATCTTGACTGCGATATGCGAGCCGACCAGGCTGTTGGTGTCGCGCACCATGGTGCCGTAGTCGCCTGGAAACGCGTCGTGTTCCATGCGATAGCTGATTTGGCCGGCATCGTGGCGCTTGGCCATTTCCGATTGCGCTGCGAGCACGGCCTGCAGTTGCCGCTGCATGCCTTCCATGCTGTGCAGCAATTGCCCTGCTTCGTCGCGGCTGTCGACGTGGATGGCGTTATCCAGTTTGCCTTGTGCGATGGCACTGGCCACCCGCGTGGCGCGACCGAGCGGGCCAGCGATGCTGCGGGCGATGAACCAACCGGAAAACGCAGCCAGCAGCACGAACAGCGCCATCGCCACGAGCATGACTTGCACCGAACGCTGATAGGTTGCCTCGGCCTGCGCGATCTCGCTGTCCATGTGGGCAACGTTGAACTTGGTCAGCTCCACCAGTTTTGCGAACAGGTCGCGCCGCGCCGGACGCGATTGCTCATCGGAAACGTGATTGGCAGTGACCAGATCGCCGGCACGTATCGCGGCGCTGAGTGCAGCATTGGCCTTGTAGTAATCGGCCAGTTTCAGTTTGACCTCGTCGTACAACTCGGTCTCTCTACCTGCCGTGGTGGTCTTGGCGTAGGCGTCCTGCGCAGCCGCGACATCGGTGCGCGCCTTGTCCATGCGTTCGAAATAATTCTGCACCGCCTTCGGATCGTCGGCGTGCGCCAACTGAGCGAGTTCGTAGGTGCGGAATTCGCCGAGCAATGCGCGCATTTCGCTCAGTTGCTGCACGGCCGGTGCCCACACGGTGCCGATCTCGCGTAACAGATGCGCGCTCGATTGCATGCGCGCAAGCGCAAACCCGCCCAGGCTCAAGGTGATCAATGCGGTAAAGGAAAACGCCACGGCCAACTTGCGGGCAACGGCAAGATTGCGGAACCAGTTCATCGTGTCTTCTCGTATTGCAGAGACGACTGGCCTCGTGGCGCCCGCCAGCAGGTAGGCAAAGACGATGGCAAAGTCGACAGATCCGGACAAAGGGCCAGAATCTACCGTCGGTCGTGTCGGGCCGGACGGGTGTTGCTGATGCCGGCAGTCCCCATACTGCCGGCGATCGCTCCAGCAACCATCGTGCGTCGAGGGCGTGGTGGAGTCTTGCGCCGCGGCATCCACGCCGCGGCGACTGCATTACGCGGCTTGCGGTACCTTGAGCGAGCGCACCAGACCACCGATGTCCACGATCAGCGAAACCCGCCCATCGCCGAGGATGGTGGCGCCGGAAACGCCCGGAATCCGCCGGTAATTATTCTCGATGTTCTTGACCACCACCTGCTGCTGGCCGAGCAACTCGTCCACTTCCAGCGCGATCTTCTGGCCGTCGCCTTCGACCACCACCACCAGCGATTCCTTGGAGGACTGCTGCCCACCGAAGCCGTAGTAGTTGGTGAGCGAAAGGATCGGCAGATATTCGCCACGCACCCGCAGTACCCGACCGTCGCCAGCCATCGCGCGGACGTCTTCCGGCGCCGGCTGCAGGGCTTCGAGCACGTAGGACAGCGGCAGGATCAGGGTTTCGCCGGCGACCGACACGGTCATGCCGTCCAGAATGGCCAGGGTCAGCGGCAGACGGATCAACACGCGGGTGCCGCTGCCGGCGCTGCTTTCCAGCTGCACTTCGCCACCCAGGCCCTGGATGTTGCGGCGGACCACGTCCATGCCCACGCCACGACCGGACAGGTCGGTGACGGCATCGGCGGTGGAGAAGCCCGGTGCAAAGATCAAGTCCCACACTTGCGCATCGGTCGGGTTGTCCGGCACGGCGATGCCGCGCTCGGCCGCTTTTTCCAGGATCTTGGCGCGATTGAGGCCACGGCCGTCGTCGCTGACTTCGATGACGATGTGGCCGCCCTGGTGCGAGGCCGCCAGGGTAATCGTGCCGGTTTCGTCCTTGCCGGAGGCGCGGCGCGCATCGGGCATTTCCAGGCCGTGGTCGATCGAGTTGCGCACCAGGTGCACCAACGGATCGGCAATCTTTTCGATCAGCCCCTTGTCCAACTCGGTACTTTCGCCGATGGTGCGCAGGCGTACCTGCTTGCCGAGGCGGCTGGAGAGGTCGCGCACCAGGCGCGGGAAGCGGCGGAACACCGCATCGACGGGCAGCATGCGCACGCCGATGACCGCTTCCTGCAGGTCGCGGGTATTGCGTTCGAGCAGATCCAGGCCGGCGAACAGCTGTTCGGCATGCGCCGGATCCAGACCGGTGGAAACCTGCTTGAGCATGGCCTGGGTAATCACCAGCTCGCCGACCAGGTTGATCAAGGCATCGACCTTGTCGACGCTGACGCGGATCGAGCTTTCAGCTTCGGCAGCGGCGGCCTTGGCCGGTGTCGCCGCGGCGGCGGCAGGTTCGGCAACGGCACTCGGTGCGGCAGCGACCGCTGCAACCGGTGCGGCAGCCGGAGCGTCCACGGCCAGGCTCGGCGGCGGGCCGGGCACGGCCATCGGGCGGATGTCCAGCTCGCAATCGTCCACCACCCAGGCGAAGGTGTCTTCGATCTTGCTGCGCGGAATCTTGCCGATCAGGCCCAGGTCCCACGCCAGATACGCTTCCAGCGGGTCGATGTTTTCAAAGCCCGGCATGCGCTCCAGACGCGCGGCGATCTGCAGCGGGCCCAGGTGTTCGAGCTCGCGGATGATGCGCAGCGGGTCGTTGCCGCTCATGAACAGCGACGGCGCCGGCGTGAAACCGATGTGCCAGGCTTCGGGTTCTTCTTCCTTCGGCTTGGCGGCCACTGCGGCCGCCGGCGCTTCGCCAGCGAGCACGGCATTCAAGCGGGTGTGCACGGCCTTGACCGCAGCCGGGTCGGCCGGGGTGCCGTGTTCGGCTTCGCGCAACAGGGCGCGCAGCACGTCGACCGAGCCAAGCATGGCATCGACCGCATTGGGTTCGAGCTGACGCTTGTTGGAGCGCAACTCGTCCAGCAGCGTCTCCAGCACGTGGGTCAGGCCGGCAACGGCGTCGAAACCGAAGGTGGCAGCGCCGCCCTTGATCGAGTGCGCGGCGCGGAACACCGAGTTGATGATTTCCGGGTCGCGGTTGCCTTCTTCAAGCGACAGCAGCCCAGCCTCCATCGCGTCGAGCCCTTCACGGCTTTCCTCGAAAAAGGTGGCGTGGAAACGTTGCAGGTCCATGCTCATGGGCGTGACATCCGAAGCTGAAGCGAGAAGGGTTTAACCGAGAACTTTCTGGACGGTGGCGATCAGCTGTTCCGGATTGAACGGCTTGACCAGCCAACCGGTGGCGCCGGCGGCCTTGCCTTCGGACTTCTTGTCGGCCGCCGACTCGGTGGTGAGCATGAGCATCGGGGTGAACTTGTAGTCCGGCAGCTGGCGCAGCTCGCGGATCAGCGAGATGCCGTCCATGTTTGGCATGTTCACGTCGGTCACCACCGCATTGAAGCGCTGGCCCTTCGCGCGGCCCAGCGCAACGGCGCCGTCTTCGGCTTCTTCGACGGCAAAGCCGGCAGAGGTGAGGGCGAAAGAGACCATCTGGCGCATCGACGCCGAATCGTCCACCACCAAGATACGTGCGCTCATGCGGCGTTCTCCACAGATTTCAGGTTGTCATTGGATGCCGGGAGTCCGAGCGCGTCGGTGACGCCGAGCAGACGCGCTGCATCCCTAAAAGTGTCGTTGCAGCCATCGAATTCGGTGTGCAGGCCGGCCTGGCGGCGGCTTTGCACAAAGGCGCAGAGCAACTGCACGCTGGCGGTGTGGATGCGCCGGACTTCACCGGCATCAAGCACCAGGTCGCCGTCCTGGGTGAGGAATCCGGCAAGCTTTTGCTTGAGGTCGGCGCTGGTCTCGATGCCGAGATCCTCACCCAATGTCACTGTGCTCATTGTTGCTCCGAACGGATGGTTCTATGCGTACTAACGGCGGGGGGCGGAAAAGCTTTAACGGTGAATCGTTGTGCGTGCAGGTGCGAGCAAGCTAGGCGCGTCAATGCAGCAGATGGGTGGCATCGAGCAGGATCATCGGCTGATGGCCCAGACGTGCGACACCGCGGAACAGGTTGTTGTAGATGCGGCACAGGCGCGCGTTGTCCGGCGGCTCGATCTGCTGATCGGTGAGGCTGGTGACGTCTTCCACGGCCGACACGCGCAGGCCCATGGTTTCGCCGTTTTCTTCCAGGACCACCACGCGTGTCTGCAGATCCATGTCCACCGGGGAGGAGCCCAGGTGGATGCCCAGATCGATCACCGGGACCACCTGGCCGCGCAGGTTCATGATGCCGAGCATGGCACTGGGCGTGCCGCGCAGCGGCAGCAGCGGCACCGGCAACACCACTTCCTGCACCTTGAGCAATTCCAGCGCATAGGTCTGTTCGCCGCAGCGCAGACGCAGCCAGCGGGTGCTGCGTTCGCTGGCGCGGCGTTCGGCGTGAATCTTGTCGGCCTGGCCAGGCGCCAGCAGTGCCTGCAGCTCGGTCGGTGCCGGCGCCCGGGCCGGCGCGGGTACTGCACGCGGGGGCGGAGCGGGCGCGAGGATCGGGGCTGGTGCGGGCGCCGCGACCGGTGCGGCCTCCAGCCCGAAGGCGGGGTCGGCATCCATTTCTGCCAGCAGATCTGCGGTGATCAGGTCCACTGCGTTGGGCGCGGCTCCGAACGCCGGGTCGGCATCCATTTCGGCGAGGAAATCGGCGGCGATGTCGGCAGCGCTGGGCGCGGCGTTGACCGGCGGAGCGAACGCCGGGTCGGCGTCCATTTCGGCCAGAAAGTCGGCGGCGATGTCGGCCGCGCTGGGCGCGGCGTTGACCGGCGGTGCGAACGCCGGATCGGCGTCCATTTCGGCCAGAAAGTCGGCGGCGATGTCGGCAGCGCTCGGCGCGGCCTTGACCGGGGGGGCGAATGCCGGATCGGCGTCCATTTCTGCCAGGAAATCGGCGGCGATCGCATCGGCGCTACGCACCGCGGCAATCGCGTTGGAGGTGGCAGCCTCGGAGACAGTAGCGGCTTCGGGAAGTGCGGCCGTCTCGACCGGCGGCTCCGCCAGCGCGAGATCGGCATGCGCAATTGCCGGCGTTTCGCCAGTCGCTGCGGTGGCCGCGGGCGGGGCGACGATCTCCACGCCCGCATCGTGCAGCAGGCCTTCCAGATAATCGTCCAATTCACCGTTGGCGGTAGGGTTGCTCATGCGGCTTGCTCCATACGCATCGCGTCGTCGGCCAGCACCCATTCCAGCGCGCGGCGATACGCGGACAGACCGCGGCCCCGATAGTCGCCGCCAACGGCGGGCACGGTCAGCGCGGCGGCGTTGCAGATTCGGGTATCCACCGGCACTGCGTCTTCCCAGACGACCGGGCCATAGGTGGCCTGCATTTCCTTCAGCGTTTCGGTGCCGGCGCGGGTGCGGCGGTCGAACAGCGTGGGCAGGATCGACACCGGCAGCTCGCGGCGGCGCGAACGCTGCACCATGTCGGCGGTGCGCACCATGCTGGCCAGGCCATGCAGGGCAAGCGGCTCGGCCTGGGTCGGCACCACGACACGGTCGCAGGCGGCCAGTGCGTTGATCATCAGCAGGCCCAGGGTCGGCGGGCAGTCCAGCAGGATGTAATCGTGCTGGCCGGCATGCCGGGTCATGGCGTTCTGCAGCGCCAGGCCCAGGCCGGGCTGGTTGGCGCTACGGCGTTCCAGCGTGGCCAATGCGGCTTGCGCGCATACATACGACAGGCCCGGAATGCTGCTTTCATGCGCCAGGCTGGCCAGGTCGCTCGGCGGGGTGCCGAACAGGTCCAGCACCCCGCGCGGCGGCGGGTCGATCGCCACGCCGAAGGCGCGGGTGAGCGAGGAGTGCGGATCGAGGTCGATCAACAAGACCCGGTGGCCGAGCGCGGCCAGGCCGCGACCCAATGCCAGCGTCGTGGTGGTCTTGCCGACGCCGCCCTTCTGGTTGGCGATTGCCCAGATACGCATGTCACTGCACTCCTTGAATTACGGCGGGGACGGAACTTGTGCCGCTTTCGGTGGTGACGGCCGTTTGGCCGCCGTCAGACTTGGGAAGCTTGGGCGCCCCG
This sequence comes from Xanthomonas sp. D-36-1, assembly GCF_017746155.1. Taxonomy (NCBI): domain Bacteria; kingdom Pseudomonadati; phylum Pseudomonadota; class Gammaproteobacteria; order Lysobacterales; family Lysobacteraceae; genus Xanthomonas; species Xanthomonas sp. D-36-1. The sequence goes on along the minus strand of NZ_JAGHWR010000093.1, from coordinate 4,953 downwards.
GCGGCGGTCGCATTTAATTGCGATGGCGGATCGGGTGCGAGTGAGCCAGCCGAGTCAGCGAGGATGATCAACACCACACGCCGGTTCGCATTCCGTCCCGCCTCAGTGCTGTTATCGGCACGTGCGCGGAATTCTCCATAGCCCACCATCGCCAATCGTTGCGGGGCGATGCCGTCGTCGGCGAACAGGTGCACCACGCTGGCCGCACGCGCCGCCGACAGTTCCCAGTTGGAGGGAAATTGCGCGGTGGCGATCGGCTGGTTATCGGTATAGCCCTCCACGCGCACGCCATTGGGTGCCTCGCGCAGCACCGAGGCCAGCGTGGACAACGTCCCGCGGGCGCGGCCGGCCAGGGTGGCCGAGCCGGTACCGAACAGGATGTCGCTGTTGATCTCCACCTCGATCCACAGATCGTTGCGGCGGATGGTGATGAGTTGCTTGTCGATCAGCGGGGCCAGCGTCTTGCTCAGCTGTTGCTCCACTGCATCCATCTGCCGCTGTGCGCGCGCCAGTTGCGCCTGATTGCGCAGCGACACCGGCATGCGCATCTGCGCGGCCATCGACGGCAGCAGGGTAGGGTCGGTCGGGCCGTTGGAGGCCGCCATCGGCGCCCCGGCCTTGATCACGGATGGGCGGTCGTAATCGGCGCCCAGGGTCTGGGTCTTGCCCAGCTGCACCGGGCTGGCCTTGTTCGACGAGCCGCCGAAGGCGCTGGTCAGCGCCTGCGCCATGACCTTGTATTTGCCTTCGTTGAGCGAAGAAATGGCGTACATCACCACGAAGAACGCCAGCAGCAGCGTCATCAGATCGGCATACGGAATCGCCCACGCTTCGTGGTTGCCATGTTCTTCGTGGTGTTTGCGACGACGGGCCATAACGCGCTAATGCAAGTAGCCTGCCAATTTCGACTCGATGTTGCGCGGGTTCTCGCCCTGGGCGATCGCAATCAGGCCTTCGATCGCCATTTCGCGCTCGTTGGTGCTGCAATGGATCACGCTCTTGAGCTTGGCGGCGACCGGCAGGAACAGCAGGTTGGCCGAGGCGATACCGTAGATGGTGGCGGTGAAGGCCGCCGCGATGCCGTGCCCGAGCATGGCCGGGTCGGCCAGGTTCTTCATCACCGCCATCAGGCCCAGCACCGCGCCGATGATGCCCAGCGTGGGCGCATAGATGCCCATGCCCTCGAATACCTTGGCCGCGGCAAGATCCTGGCGCTCCTGGTTGTCCACTTCGATTTCCAGCATGTTGCGCATGGCTTCCGGCTCCACGCCATCGACCAGCATCTGCAGGCCTTTGCGCAGGAAGGCATCGTCCTGACGCGGCAATTGGTCTTCCAGGCCCAGCAGGCCTTGGCGACGGGCGATATTGCTCCACTCGACGATACGCGCCACCAGTTGCGGGCGATCGCTGGCCGGCGGCTGGATCACCCAGCGCAGGATCTTGAAGGCGCGCCGGAAAACCGCCGGCGAGGTGTGCAGCAGGATCGCGGCCACCGTGCCGACGATGACGATCACGAAGGCAGCCGGCGACCACAGCGACGAAATGCCGGCACCTTTCAACACGCTGCCGCCCACGATCGCCACGATCGCCAGCACCAGTCCGATTACGCTGAGTCTGTCCATGCATGCGGTATCGGCCCAGGCCCGGCGGACTTGATAGGTGCGCCCGGGTGGCGCGCCAGAAAGTTGTCGTTCTGGGGAATGGGTCTGCGAATTGTCGACTGCGCCGAGCGCGGGAGCGCGGCCGGGGACCGGTTCCTCGGCTCGACAGACATCCTGTCTGACTCGCCGTCGCAGCACATTCCCGTACCGCTCTCCGCCGATCTCCGGCCACACTGCTGCCTCGGCACGTTACTGGTGTGATTTCGAGGAGTCCTGAGTCCGGCGCGGCACTAAAGCCCTCTCCTGCGGGAGAGGGGTTGGGGGTGAGGGTACGTCCAGGCGCGGACTGTTGATTGCGGCTTCGGTGGGCGGCACCACCGCCCCCGGGGATCGGCTCTTCGGCGCGGCAGACATCCTGTCTGACGCGCCGTCGCGGCACATCCGTGTGCCGCTCTCCGCCAATCCCCGGCCACGCTGGTGCCTCGGCACGTTGTTGGTGTGATGTCGAGGAGTCTTTGGTTTGGTGACGTTAGGGAGTGGATGCGGATCCCTCGCGCCATTACGTTGCACATCATGTATTGCGTCTGACGTACCACGCGCGTCCACAGCATCGTGCACGGCGCGCGCGCGATCACTGCCGATACCGCTCTCGCGCGCCACTTCGGTGGCGACGCTGCATCGTGGCTGGCGCGCAGGCGACCGACGACCTGAAAACCCTGCCCGCCCACAGCGAAATCGAAACCAACGTGCAGCCGCGCGTAACGGCGTAGGGTGCCGGCGGTCCTTGGGGCAGCCGACAAAACGCGTGCACAGCTGTCAGTTGGGTGCTGCGACTCAGAGCCGCCAATTACCACGCGGATGCTGCGGTCCTCTTGCCGAGCTCGGTTGCAAGTAATGGGAGTGTGCAAGTGCTTCGGTAACCGCTTGCGCCCGGTTGCGGGCGAGTGCGTTTCGCTGGCGCGATCGAGCTGCTGCTGCAGGCAGGCTGTACCGTGCCGCGTGCATGCGTGGCGAGCCCGGCCGCCCATCGTGGCGCTCGCAACGCCGCGGGCCTGCTGCGCGGCAGAATGCGCTGGCGCATGGGCTGTGCTACTTAGCTTTCCACTGCATTAGAACGATCTAATCGCATCCGCGCAGGAGGGGAGGCAAGACGAGGGAAACCGGGCGCCGCAACGGTGCCGGATATTTTTGCATTACGTCGCGCGGCGTTCTTGTCCGATCGTTGGATCGATACAAATTCGCCGAAGCCGATCACTATTGGGAGAGCACGATCGAAATGAACTGCACGCCATTCGCACTCAACCGCAGCACGCTGTACGCCGGTATCGCCATCGCCTTGTTCGCGAGCGCCGCCTCCACCACCGCCGCCGCCCAGCAGGCCGACGGCACGCCGGCGCCCGGGGGCCAGGCCGCGTTGCAGGCCACCGACCTGGACGCGGTAACGGTGACCGGCTACCGCTACGCGATCGAAAAAAGCCTGGAGCAAAAGCGCAACGCCAACGCCGTGGTCGATGTGATCACCGCCGAGGATGTCGGCAAGTTCCCCGACAAGAACGTGGCCGATGCGCTGCAGCGCGTGCCCGGCGTGGTCATCAGCCGCGACGGCGGCGAAGGCAAGAACGTCAGTGTGCGCGGTCTGTCCTCGGAGCTGGTGCTGACCGAATTGAACGGCAACTACATCGCCACCGCCGAATCCAACGGCGACCCCACGCGCTCGTTCAACTAAACCTTGCTGCCGTCGAACCTGCTGGGTAGCGCCGAGCTGTACAAGACCCCGGAAGCGCGCATCGACGAAGGCGGCATCGGCGGCACGGTGATCCTGCAGACGCGGCGCCCGCTGGAACTGGAGCCACATTCCGGCTTCGTCTCTGCCGAGGGCACCTGGTCGGATACCAGCAAGAAGACCGACGGCCAGTTCTCCGGCTCGTACTCGTGGCACGACCAGGACAACCGCTTCGGTGTCTTCGTTGGCTACACGCAGCAGAAGCGCACCGCACGCACGCTCAATGCCAGTACCGAGAGCTGGCAGTGGTACGGCCGCGACGAAGTCGGCCCGGCGGTCGACGTGAACGGCAATCCTTCGGACTTCAATGCCAACTGGTGGGGCGGGACCGGTTTCTGGAACCAGGACGGCAATTACTCCACCGGTTTCATGATGCCGACGGCGGTCAGCCTGGACGCCAAGCGCGAGGAGCGCGAGCGCAAGGGCGGGCAACTGACCTTGCAGTTCAAGCCCACCGACGACCTGACCCTGACCGCGAACTACTTCCGCTTCGACCTGTCGCAGGACTCGCAGACCAATACCATCAAGATTCCCGAGTGGAACATCGCGCGCTACTTCGGCGACGGCAACTGGCGCGGCGGGCGCCTGCTCGACCGGCTGCAGTTCGATCCCAGCGGCACGATTGTCACTGGCGCCGCCTATACCATTGGGCTCTGACGACGGGGACGTAGGCGCTCTCAAGCAGATAGATCTTCATTTCGATCCGTACTCCGACTCGCCTGTCGATGACTACGAAAGTCTCCGAGTGACCGTAGAGTCGTTGGATGTTCAGAGGTTGCTTAGCCTAGAACTTGAGAAGTCAGTGCCGGATAACTTCTTGGTTGCGCAGGTTGGCAGAACTCTCGGGCTTCACCCGCCAGCTGTTGCACTCGACCTCGTGATCACGCTGCTGGCTGAACCCAGCCTGCGGTCCTTCAGAGGATCTTGGTCCACCATCATGCGAGGTATATCTCATTTGCGGTCTTTGCCAGCATATGCCGAGATACATCTGCAGATTGATCAGTGCTTGGATGCCGTGATATCACACTCAGCCTATCTGTTAACCAATGAGGGAAATCAGCTCCATTTTCTTCGCGCGCTAAGATTTGGAAGGTCCGGTGTGCGGTCAGCTTTCGTGTGGAACGTTTTCGATAACTCAGAATCTGTTACCGTAAAGCGAGGTTGTCTAGACTGTATCGGTCATTGGGCTGCGCATGGAGATCTCAACTCAATAGCGAATCTCTGGACAGGAATGCACCAAGAGTCCCGGCGGGCTGCTTGGGTTGCATCCAAATTTTTTGGTAATCAAGGCATAGATTTTCGTAGACAGCGTCAAAGGTCGCTAGTGGGAGGCGGGGGTTTAGGATTCGAAGGGACGGAGACTGAAACATTTTCGGCAGTCTTTGCAAGATGGGCTGATGATGAGAACTGAGATAGTTGACCCTAGGGAAGGTCTGAACAACGAGACCTGACAGGGCGGAAGGTGGCGTCGTTCCGAAGAGTGGCTTTTGGAACTTCGGAATTTCGCCATTTCTGGCGCTTTCCGCGGGAATTTCCCGGTTCACAGACGCACGCTCCCCATCGCCGGCA
>NZ_JAGHWR010000092.1:0-5730 GCF_017746155.1 Xanthomonas sp. D-36-1 | reverse complement strand
TCCTCAAATTCGGCGCAAAAAGAAACCCTCAGTCGATTGGACTGAGGGTTTCGGGTAAAGCCCCTGGCGATGACCTACTCTCGCATGGCTTGAGCCACACTACCATCGGCGCAGCTGCGTTTCACTTCCGAGTTCGGGATGGGATCGGGTGGTTCCACAGCGCTAATTTCACCAGGGAGACGGTTGGAGCGTCGCCAGCGTTTGCTTCTCTTCAAAAGTCTGCACATGGATGTGCAGGCTCTTGCGAAGGGAAGCGCGTACGGCGCGCAGTCTCGCATAGTTAACTTGTGACGTAGCTTGCATTTGATGATCTACCAACGTTCGTTGGGACCAAGGCAACTTGAGGTTATATGGTCAAGCCGCACGGATCATTAGTATCAGTTAGCTCAATACATTGCTGTACTTACACACCTGACCTATCAACCACGTAGTCTACATGGTTCCTTTAGGGGGCTTGTGCCCCGGGAAGTCTCATCTTGAGGCGCGCTTCCCGCTTAGATGCTTTCAGCGGTTATCGCTTCCGAACATAGCTACCCGGCAATGCCACTGGCGTGACAACCGGAACACCAGAGGTTCGTCCACTCCGGTCCTCTCGTACTAGGAGCAGCCCCTCTCAAACTTCCAACGCCCATGGCAGATAGGGACCGAACTGTCTCACGACGTTCTGAACCCAGCTCGCGTACCACTTTAAATGGCGAACAGCCATACCCTTGGGACCGACTACAGCCCCAGGATGTGATGAGCCGACATCGAGGTGCCAAACACCGCCGTCGATATGAACTCTTGGGCGGTATCAGCCTGTTATCCCCGGAGTACCTTTTATCCGTTGAGCGATGGCCCTTCCATACAGAACCACCGGATCACTAAGACCTACTTTCGTACCTGCTTGATCCGTCGATCTTGCAGTCAAGCACGCTTATGCCTTTGCACACAGTGCGCGATGTCCGACCGCGCTGAGCGTACCTTCGTGCTCCTCCGTTACTCTTTAGGAGGAGACCGCCCCAGTCAAACTACCCACCATACACGGTCCCTGATCCGGATAACGGACCTAGGTTAGAACGTCAAGCACGACAGGGTGGTATTTCAAGGATGGCTCCACTGCAGCTAGCGCCACAGTTTCATAGCCTCCCACCTATCCTACACAGACGAACTCAACGTTCAGTGTAAAGCTATAGTAAAGGTTCACGGGGTCTTTCCGTCTTGCCACGGGAACGCTGCATCTTCACAGCGATTTCAATTTCACTGAGTCTCGGGTGGAGACAGCGCCGCTGTCGTTACGCCATTCGTGCAGGTCGGAACTTACCCGACAAGGAATTTCGCTACCTTAGGACCGTTATAGTTACGGCCGCCGTTTACTGGGGCTTCGATCAAGAGCTTCGCCTTGCGGCTGACCCCATCAATTAACCTTCCAGCACCGGGCAGGCGTCACACCCTATACGTCCACTTTCGTGTTTGCAGAGTGCTGTGTTTTTGATAAACAGTCGCAGCGGCCTGGTTTCTGCGACCCTCTTCAGCTATAGCTCGCATGAGCCACCAAAAAGGGTGCACCTTCTCCCGAAGTTACGGTGCCATGTTGCCTAGTTCCTTCACCCGAGTTCTCTCAAGCGCCTGAGAATTCTCATCCTACCCACCTGTGTCGGTTTACGGTACGGTCTTCGTGAGCTGAAGCTTAGGAGCTTTTCCTGGAAGCGTGGTATCAGTGACTTCGCCAAAAAGGCTCGTCTCGGTGCTCGGTCTTAAAGGATCCCGGATTTGCCAAAGATCCAAACCTACCGCCTTTCCCCGGGACAACCAACGCCCGGTACACCTAACCTTCTCCGTCCCTCCATCGCACTCACGCGAGGTGCAGGAATATTAACCTGCTTCCCATCGACTACGGCTTTCGCCCTCGCCTTAGGGACCGACTAACCCTGCGTCGATTAACGTTGCGCAAGGAAACCTTGGGCTTTCGGCGTGCGGGCTTTTCACCCGCATTATCGTTACTCATGTCAGCATTCGCACTTCCGATACCTCCAGCAGACTTCTCAATCCACCTTCGCAGGCTTACGGAACGCTCCTCTACCGCGCATAAAACAAGTTTTATGCACCCCAAGCTTCGGTTCACTGCTTAGCCCCGTTAAATCTTCCGCGCAGACCGACTCGACCAGTGAGCTATTACGCTTTCTTTAAAGGGTGGCTGCTTCTAAGCCAACCTCCTGGCTGTCTATGCCTTTCCACATCGTTTTCCACTTAGCAGTGAATTTGGGACCTTAGCTGTGGGTCTGGGTTGTTTCCCTTTTCACGACGGACGTTAGCACCCGCCGTGTGTCTCCCATACAGTCCGTCTCGGTATTCGGAGTTTGCAATGGTTTGGTAAGTCGCGATGACCCCCTAGCCATAACAGTGCTCTACCCCCGAGAGGATACATATGAGGCGCTACCTAAATAGCTTTCGAGGAGAACCAGCTATCTCCGGGTTCGATTAGCTTTTCACTCCTAATCACAGCTCATCCCCGTCTTTTGCAACAGACGTGGGTTCGGGCCTCCAGTACCTGTTACGGCACCTTCACCCTGGCCATGACTAGATCACCCGGTTTCGGGTCTACTGCCCGCGACTATGCGCCCTTATCAGACTCGGTTTCCCTTCGCCTCCCCTATACGGTTAAGCTTGCCACGAACAGTAAGTCGCTGACCCATTATACAAAAGGTACGCAGTCACTCTTGCGAGCTCCTACTGCTTGTACGCACACGGTTTCAGGATCTATTTCACTCCCCTCTCCGGGGTTCTTTTCGCCTTTCCCTCACGGTACTGGTTCACTATCGGTCGGTCAGGAGTATTTAGCCTTGGAGGATGGTCCCCCCATATTCAGACAGGGTTTCACGTGCCCCGCCCTACTCGTTTTCACTGGAGTGGCCCTTTTAAATACAGGGCTATCACCTTCTATGGCCAATCTTTCCAGATTGTTTTTCTAAAGCCATTCCAGCTTAAGGGCTGCTCCCCGTTCGCTCGTCACTACTTAGGGAATCTCGGTTGATTTTTTTTCCTCCGGTTATTTAGATATTTCAGTTCACCGGGTTCGCTTCCAGCAGCTATGAATTCACTGCAGGATACTGCCGAAGCAGTGGGTTTCCCCATTCGGATATTGCCGGATCAAAGCTTGTTGCCAGCTCCCCGACACTTTTCGCAGGCTACCACGTCCTTCATCGCCTCTGACCGCCTAGGCATCCACCGTGTGCGCTTATTCGCTTGACCATATAACCCCAAGTTGCCTCAGGATCATATGTCGTGTTGTGTGGGGTACAAAGCCACCAACGCGAACATACGACTCAATTATTTAGGGACTCGAAGTCCCCGCCTTAGCCTCAACGACACGTTTAGATAGATATCTCAAACGCTCGCTACGTCACAAGTTATAAAAGAACATGTCTCAGCCTCAACGCTGATCCATATAAATTCTTAAGTGTGCACTACATTCAGAGTGGTGGGTCTGGGAGGACTCGAACCACCGACCTCACCCTTATCAGGGGTGCGCTCTAACCACCTGAGCTACAGACCCAAAGTCGTTTCACTCAAATGGTGGAGCCTGTCGGGATCGAACCGACGACCCCCTGCTTGCAAAGCAGGTGCTCTCCCAGCTGAGCTAAGGCCCCATGATGGGACTTTCGCATACCGGCCTGTGCCGATACGCATCTCTGAATGCAGGTAATTTGTGAGGACGCCCGACAGGACGATGACGTCATGCTCAAAAGGAGGTGATCCAGCCGCACCTTCCGATACGGCTACCTTGTTACGACTTCACCCCAGTCATCGGCCACACCGTGGCAAGCGCCCTCCCGAAGGTTAAGCTACCTGCTTCTGGTGCAACAAACTCCCATGGTGTGACGGGCGGTGTGTACAAGGCCCGGGAACGTATTCACCGCAGCAATGCTGATCTGCGATTACTAGCGATTCCGACTTCATGGAGTCGAGTTGCAGACTCCAATCCGGACTGAGATAGGGTTTCTGGGATTGGCTTGCCCTCGCGGGTTTGCAGCCCTCTGTCCCTACCATTGTAGTACGTGTGTAGCCCTGGTCGTAAGGGCCATGATGACTTGACGTCATCCCCACCTTCCTCCGGTTTGTCACCGGCGGTCTCCTTAGAGTTCCCACCATTACGTGCTGGCAACTAAGGACAAGGGTTGCGCTCGTTGCGGGACTTAACCCAACATCTCACGACACGAGCTGACGACAGCCATGCAGCACCTGTCTCACGGTTCCCGAAGGCACCAATCCATCTCTGGAAAGTTCCGTGGATGTCAAGACCAGGTAAGGTTCTTCGCGTTGCATCGAATTAAACCACATACTCCACCGCTTGTGCGGGCCCCCGTCAATTCCTTTGAGTTTCAGTCTTGCGACCGTACTCCCCAGGCGGCGAACTTAACGCGTTAGCTTCGATACTGCGTGCCAAATTGCACCCAACATCCAGTTCGCATCGTTTAGGGCGTGGACTACCAGGGTATCTAATCCTGTTTGCTCCCCACGCTTTCGTGCCTCAGTGTCAGTGTTGGTCCAGGTAGCCGCCTTCGCCACGGATGTTCCTCCCGATCTCTACGCATTTCACTGCTACACCGGGAATTCCGCTACCCTCTACCACACTCTAGTGATCCAGTATCCACTGCAATTCCCAGGTTGAGCCCAGGGCTTTCACAACAGACTTAAACCACCACCTACGCACGCTTTACGCCCAGTAATTCCGAGTAACGCTTGCACCCTTCGTATTACCGCGGCTGCTGGCACGAAGTTAGCCGGTGCTTATTCTTTGGGTACCGTCAGAACAATCGGGTATTAACCGACTGCTTTTCTTTCCCAACAAAAGGGCTTTACAACCCGAAGGCCTTCTTCACCCACGCGGCATGGCTGGATCAGGCTTGCGCCCATTGTCCAATATTCCCCACTGCTGCCTCCCGTAGGAGTCTGGACCGTGTCTCAGTTCCAGTGTGGCTGATCATCCTCTCAGACCAGCTACGGATCGTCGCCTTGGTGGGCCTTTACCCCGCCAACTAGCTAATCCGACATCGGCTCATTCAACCGCGCGAAGCCCTAAGGTCCTCCGCTTTCACCCATAGGTCGTATGCGGTATTAGCGTAAGTTTCCCTACGTTATCCCCCACGAAAGAGTAGATTCCGATGTATTCCTCACCCGTCCGCCACTCGCCACCCATAAGAGCAAGCTCTTACTGTGCTGCCGTTCGACTTGCATGTGTTAGGCCTGCCGCCAGCGTTCACTCTGAGCCAGGATCAAACTCTTCACTTAAAATTACATGCCCGAAGGCAAATACTTTAGCTGCAGAAGTCCAACCACTGGCAACTTATCGCTTGCAAAGCAATTAATATGTTGCTTGATTAAACGTCTGCAAGATGGACAATCATCCTTCCTGCAGGCGTCCGCACAAATTACCTGCGCACACTGTCAAAGAACATTGGGAAGTGGCCTCAGCGCCGTCCCCGTCAGCTTCGTCGTTTCCGTCGAAGCGAGCCGCGCATTATAGCGGACTTTTTCTTGCCGTCAACACCTCATTTCGAGGTGGTTGACGCCGCTTCGTTTGAACCCGAAGGTTTTCTGCGAAGCGAGCCGGCCATATTAGCAGGCTTTTCATCCTCGTCAACCCCTCGTGAAGAGGAAGTTGCCGCCGCTGCACCTCAATCCGCCGTAGCGTCTTTCCGTGTAGCGAGCCGCCCATCATAGCCGGCTTTTTCGTTTCGTCAACACCTT
>NZ_JAGHWR010000091.1:0-729 GCF_017746155.1 Xanthomonas sp. D-36-1 | reverse complement strand
AAATTCCCGCGGAAAGCGCCAGAAATGGCGAAATTCCGAAGTTCCAAAAGCCACTCTTCGGAACGACGCCACCTTCCGCCCTGTCAGGTCTCGTTGTTCAGACCTTCCTTAGGTGCTCCATGTCTAGACGCAGCGGACGAGTCGCAAAGCCCAGTTGTTGGGCGATCCGGATCAGATGGTTAAGCTTTGCCCCCTTGAGCGAAAGCGGAAAGCGGCGACGCATCTCCGGGAGGCCAATGTTCAACCCGTGACTGGCAGCAGTGATCGCCAACGCGACCAAGCCGCATTCGGCGGCTTCTGATTGGATAATACTCTTCATAGACAAAGCCCGCGCATCAATTCATATTCTCCCAAAAAATTTTCTCATCTACGCATGGCTGTCCAATAAAAATTAATTCGCATAAAAAACAATTCCAGAACCCTACAACTAAGGCACCATAAAAATTTTCCATGTGACATCGAGGGAAAGTCAGGCCTCATCAGAGCTACGCACTACTTTCCTCGAGATGCCGAGTTCAAACTTCATACCGATCTCGGCCATACCCAAAAGCAATCCGATGAAAAATCCGAAAAGATGCGCGAACCAACTTGCATGTGCATCCAAGAGACTTGCGACGAGAACGGTAGCCAGGGAGAAATAGCCCATTACCCACCACAGGCCAGCCGGAAATACTTGGCGGTTTCGCAGCGTGATGCCGACGACCCATCCTAGGGAAACTCTGAACAATC